>NZ_JAKRNR010000040.1:0-21775 GCF_022346685.1 Sphingomonas sp. ACRSK
GCATGGGGGCGTCCGCGTCGGGGAGGGGACCCGCTAAGTAGGCACCACCGCCCGCTCCGCAACCCACGACCCGCGTCGCGCATGCGCAAAAAAAAGGGCCCGCGCTCGGGAGAGCGCGGGCCCAGGCCATGGGAACTTGGACGTCCGGATGGACGGATCAGAAGTTGATCGTGGCGCCGACCGCGATCTGACGGCCGAGGATATCGTACCGCGAAGAGATCGTGTTGTTGCGGAACAGCCCCGTCACGTCGCGCGAGTTCGGGAACACCGGCGGCGACTTGTCGAAGATGTTGTTCGCAGCGACCCGCCACGAGAACTGCTCGTTCACGCGGAACGCGAGCGCCAGGTCGAAGTAGCTGATCGCCTTGACCTCATAGAAGGTCGTGCGGGTCGAGCCGGGCGTCCAGCCGAGGTTCGTGTCGCCGGAGTTGGACACGTTCGTCAGCGGGCCCAGGTAGCGCCAGTTGAGCGACGCGCTGAACACACCGTCGTCGGTGGTGTAGGTGCCGCGCAGGTTGTGCGTCCACTTCGGGATGAACTGGCCGCAGCCGGCGCCACCATAATAGCCCACGCAGTTGCGCTTGTTGAGCGTCGGCGCGTCCTGTGCGCCGAGGAGCGTGGTCAGCGAGCCCGAGAAGTCGAAGTCGAGCTTGCCGGCCGAACCCATGCGCAGGGCATACTGGCCCTGGAAGTCCCAGCCGTACGACTTGCTCTTGTAGTAGTTGGTCGTGCCGCTGCGGACATAGCCGCTCTGCGCGTTGGTGGTCGTCGGGCTGTAGAGCGTGCCATCCGCGTTGCGGACGAACATCGAGCAGAAGAAGTCGTTGCCGCTCGACAGGCAGCCGTCACGGAAGAAGTCGTAGTTGTTGTAGCCGATCGAGTCGTTCAGGTCGATCATGTAGCGGTCGACCGACACGGTCAGGCCCGGCAGGAACCGCGGCTTGAGCACGATGCCGAAGGTCTTGGTGTAGGCCGTCTCCGGATCGACCGTGAAGCCGCCGCTGCGCGTGGTGCAGCCGACGTCGGTCGGGCAGAGCAGCGTCGCGCTGCCGTAGAGATTGTCGGCGAGACCGGTGGCCGCGCAGACTTCACGCGACGCCTGCGGTGCACCGAAGATCGGCACCCGCTGACCCGCGGCGTTTGTCGTGTAGCCGGTGATCGTCGGCGCACAGAAATCGTTGAACGAGTTCGGATCGATGCGGTCGTAGCTGCTGTTGCTCGCCTGGAACGCCTCGGTCACGGTGGGTGCGCGCTGAGCGCGGTTCATCGACGCGCGGAAGGTGATGTCTGGGATCGGCGCCCAGATCGCTTCTGCCTTCCAGGTGGTGAACGCTTTGGGGTTGGTGCTGTACTTCGACACGCGGAAGGCGCCGTTGAGCTGCAGCAGGTCCGCAAACGGCTTGTTCTCGGCAATCGGCACCTGAAGCTCGACGTTTCCTTCCCAGACGTTCTGGGAGAGATGCTGGTCGGTGCCGCCGTTCTGTTCGCGCCAGACAGCGTTGGCGGTGGAGTCGAGCTGATCCTCACGATATTCGGCGCCGAACGCGATCGCCACGCCCTGCTCGGCCCAGGGGCTAGTGATGCCGTGCTGGCCCAGGTCACCCTGGACGGTCACAATGGCGTTGTAGAGGGTGTTGACGGTCTTGTTCGTACCGTAGCCGCCCATCATCAGATAGTCGAACAGCGCCTGGTCGTTGACAGCCGAGTTGGGCGCGAACGGATTGAACGGTACGCAGCCGTCGCTCGCATCGCGGCAGACAATCGTGCCGTTGCTGCTGACCACGTCGAGGGCATTGTTGACGCGGTCGAAGTTGGGCCGGCCCCAGGTCATGTTCATCTGGTTACGCGCATAGACGCCGCCGACGTCATAGCTCCAGCCCTCCGCAATCGCGCCACGGACGCCGCCGGTGATGCGCAGACCCTTGTTGATGTAGGTGTCTTCGATCGGATCGACGCCATTGGCGCGATAGCGCAGCTCGATCGGGGTGCTCGCTGCGGTACCAGCGTTGGCGCCGCAGATGATCTGGGCTTGCGCCGCCGACAGGTACGGATTGTTGCAGTTGACGGTGTATTTCGTGTTTCCGTCGCCGTAGGCGGTCGAGCTGAGCACACGGGCCGGGAAGGGGTTGCTCGACTTATCCCGGAACCACATCGTGCTCGCGTAGACCTCTGCCGCAGGCGAGATCTCGAACGACGCGAACCCACCGGCATTCCAGCGCTTGTTGGCGCGCTGGAAGGAGTAACCGTCATACGGATTGGCAGCATAGGCTTCGGAATAGGGAAGCAGCGTGCCCGAGCCGTTCGGGTTGTTTACATAAGTGTTGCCCGCGTTCGGACCAGCGCCGGGCGAGATATAGCCGAATGGCGAGTAGGTCGAGGTCGTGCAGCCGAGTGCCCCATCCTTGACCGGCTGGGTCAGTTCGCACGCCGCGGTCTCGCGCGCGCTGAACGGCACCATCTCGGCTTCGCGGTAGTTCACATAGCCCGAGATATGGAAGCGATCGTCGAACAGCTTCTTGCCGGCCGTGATCGAAACGTCGGTGCGGCCACCATCGAACGCATTGCCGCGTGCCGGCTGGGCAAAGTTGTAACCGTTGGCGACTTCGGTCGCGAGGCCCGGCTTGTTGTTGTGCGCGTAGAAGTTGTAGTTGCCGTTGATCTGCACGCCCTCGAAGTCATCGTCGAGGACGAAGTTCACGACGCCCGCGATCGCGTCCGAACCATAGACGGCCGATGCGCCGCCGGTCAGAACGTCGACGCGCTTGATCAGCGAGGTCGGGATCATGTTCGCGTCGAGGCCATTCACTGTGCCCAGGCGCTTGCCATCCACCAGGACGAGCGTGCGCTCAAAGCCCAGGTTGCGCAGCTTGATGCGCTGGCGGCCGTCGGAGTCCGCGTAGTTCTGCTGGCTGTCGGGGGCGACCTGCGGGATGCGGTTGAGCACTTCCTCGATGTTCACCGCCGCCTGCGCACGGATGGACTCCGAGGTTACCGAGGTGATCGGCGCTGCTGCGGTGACGTTCGGGCGGCTGATGCGCGAGCCGGTCACGACGATGGCGCCGCCGCTGTCGGCAGGGGCCTCTTCATTCGCCTGGGGCGCTTCGAGCGCAGAGTCGGTCACAACCGGGCCACCGGTGACATTGGCTTCCTGAGCCATCGCCGGCATCGCTGCAACGCCCGCGATACAGGTGGATGCCAGCAACAAACGCGTCATCGTCTTCATCAATCGTCCCTTTAGTTCTTTGCGCCCGCCGGCCCTTTGAGGCTCTGTGCGGCGTGGATGCTGGTCCTGCCTGAGGTGTCGGTAACGGCGTAGGTGAAGCCCGGCAGGTGCGCGAAGGCGCCGACCTGGCCCTTGGCGTCGATCGCCAGGAACGCGATCTGCGCGTCCCGGACGGCCTCGCCGCGAAGCTTTGCAATGTGCTGCACGGCCTCGCGGCAGGCAGCCTGCGGGGTCATGCCCATCCGCATCGAGCTGGTGATCCGGGCGGTACCAGCGATGCGGGTGACTTCCTCGCCCACGCCGGTCGCGGTCGCAGCACCAACGCCCGGCTCGACCATCAGCCCGCAGCCTGCCTGCGGGGAATCGCCGACACGGCCGCGCAGCTTGAACGCCATGCCTGACGTCGTGCACGCGCCCGCCAGCCGCCCATCCGGGCCGCAGGCGATGATGCCGATGGTGTCGTGGTCGAGTGCGGAGCCGCGCTGGTTCTCGATGTTGGCGACCGGCTGGTACTTGGCGGTCTTCAGCCAGTCGCGCCACGCCGCCTCGGCCTCCGGCGTCAGCAGCTTGGTGCGCTCGAAGCCCTCGGCAACCGCGAACTGGCGCGCGCCTTCGCCCACCAGCATCGTGTGCGGCGTCTTCTCCATCACGCGCCGCGCGACCGAGATCGGGTGAAGAATGTCCTCCAGCGCTGCAACCGCGCCGACATGACCTCGGTCATCCATGATGATGGCATCGAGGGTTACGTGTCCGTCGCGGTCCGGATAGCCGCCATAGCCGACCGAATGGTTGGTGGGGTCCGCCTCGGGCACCTGCGCCCCGGCCTCAACCGCGTCGATCAGCGTGCCGCCTGCCTGGAAGCGGGCAAAGGCAGCGGCGTTGGCCGCGGCACCGAAGTCCCAGGTGGAGACGATCAGAGCGCGGCTGGCGGGCGCTGCCCGCGCCACCGAGGCGGACGCCATGCCGGCAAGACCGATAGCAAGCGTATCCCTGCGCGAAACGATCACGACATGGCCTCCCCGATGCCCCCGACCGCGTTCTGATCTCGGTCGGCCCATATGAGCGCTACCATCTTTGGTACCGCCGATCTGAAACAAACCTGTCATAGGCGACAGATCAATACAATACCAAAAACGTTAAAGGTTCTAATCGCCCCGCACTGAAGGCGGCAGGTATTGGACACAAGAGAAAGGCCGCGGACTCAGCGTCCGCGGCCTTTGCGAAGTAGGATTGTGGCAGCGCTATCGCGTTGCAGTAAATCCGCCGATCCCGGCGATCGCCAGGCGCGGCGTGGGCAGCGCCGTCTCCGCGAAGCGCAAACGCAGGAAGCGGGCACTGCGCGGCGCGTCGAAGGTGATGCGCTGGGTGGAGAGCGCATAGGCGATGTTGCTGAACTCGCCGGTGGCCGCCGGCTGCCACTGCTTGCCGTCGACGCTCGTCTCCGCGACATAGCCCCGGGGTGGCGCCGCATTGGTCATCACCTGGCGCGACGGGGTCAGGCTGAAGCCTGCGAGCAGCACCGTCTCGGGCAACGCCACGGTGACGCCGGCGGGTTTCCCCGCGCCCGGTGCCGGCTGCGCCCAGATGGTGCCGGCATCATTGTCGAGCAGCTTCTCTGCCCCGGGTGCGCTCGACTCGACGATCTTCCAGCCTGCCGTGTCGAGCACAGTCGGATCGGACGAGACGATTGCCGGCACGTCCACGGGCGCTACGGACCGGAACAGCGCGAACTCGCTGATCGCAGGAGCCACCGGCGCCTCCAGGATGCGCAGCCGCACGCGCCGGGCGGCGATCGGCTTTTCCAGCCGCACGATCCGCTGGGCGGAGATGCACGCGTGCTCGGCCAAGGTCTGCCAGCGGCCATCCACCTCCGCATCGATGGCAAAGCGCGTCACGCGAACGCCCAGCGGCAGATACTCGCGCAGGCGGATCACGTCGAAGCTGCGGCCCGGCGGCAGGTCCAGCGTCAGGCTGGGCGTGGTGACGCCATCGGGCGCCGACCAGTAGCTCTCGCGGTCGCCGTCGAGCACCCGCGCCGGCTCGAACCCGCGGCCGCGGCTGTGGCTGGCGCTCGCCACCGCGCCCTTGGCGAGATCCTGCGCAAAGGTTGCGCGGATCGCATCGCCGAACGACTTCAGGATCTTCATGTCCTGGTCGGCGATGCGCCCACGGCGGTCGGGTGGAATATTGAGGTTTAGATTGGTCCCGCGGCCCACGGACTCGTCGTACAGCCGGATCAGCCGCTCCGGGCTCTTCACCTTGGAGTCCTCGTCCGCGTGGTAGAACCAGCCTGGGCGGATCGACACGTCGGTTTCCGCCGGCCACCACAGCTCTGCCCCGCGTACCCCGCTGTTGCCGTCCTTCTGGTCATACGGCTTGTTCGGCATGGTCGGCCAACAGGGATCGCCGGCTACGCCATCTTCGTTGCCCACCCAGCGGATGTCGGCGCCCAGGGGATCGAAGGTGCAGGCATTGGGTTGCAGCTTGTGAACCAGCGCGATGATCGAAGGCCAGTTGTAGTAGCGCGGCGCGTCGATCTTCCGCGCCTCGCGCGCGCCGCCGTAATAGCCGTCGCCGCCGTTGGCGCCGTCGAACCACACCTCGAACAGCTCGCCATAGCGCGTGCACAGCTCGGTCAGCTGCGCGCGATAATAAGTGATATATTCCGGCCGGCCGTACTGCGCGTGGTTCCGGTCCCAGGGCGACAGGTAGAGGCCGAAGGGCAGGTTGGCGCGACGGCAGGCATTCGCCATCTCGCGCACGATGTCGCCCTTGCCGTCCTTGTACGGGCTGTTGCGGATGCAATGCTCGGTCAGGGTCGTCGGCCAAAGGCAGAAGCCGTCATGGTGCTTGGCGGTCAGGATCAGCCCGCGCAGGTCCGCCGCCTTGGCCGCGGCGACGATCTGGTCCGCGTCGAAGTCGGTGGGGTTGAACAGCTTCGGGCTCTCGTCGCCGAAGCCCCATTCCTTGTCGGTGTAGGTGTTGATCGAGAAATGGACGAAGGCATAGGCCTCGCGACCATGCCAGCGCCATTGGCGGGGCGAGGGTACGGCACCCCAGGGCTGCGGCGCCCGCGGCTTGGTTGCGGCACGGGCAGTGCCGGCGGGAAGGGTGCCTGCCACCAGGGTGGTGGCGAGCAGCGTACGCCGCGAAACATCGATCATGGGATACTCCGAAGAAACGGGATCAGGCAGGCGTGCTGCCGTAGGATGGCGGACGGTCAGCCGGTGCCCGGCCGAAGTCGCGGTTGGGCGTTTCGCTCATGGTGAAGCGCAGGGTGCCGCCCTTTGCGAGTTCGCGGTGCGCAATCCAGCTGCGGGTCCAGGGGCGCCCGTTCCAGGTTACCGCCGCCACGTACGGCGTGTCCGGTCGGTTGCCCGGTGCCTCGACCACCAGTTTGCGGTTGACACCCAGCTTCACCTCGGCGCGCTCGAACAGCGGCGATCCGAACACATAGGCCGCCTCGACCGGATCGACCGGATAGAAGCCGAGCGCGCTCATCACGAACCAGGCGCTCATCTGTCCGCAGTCGTCGTTGCCGATCACGCCGTCCGGATCGTCCTTGTACATTTCGGTGAGGAGCCGGCGCACCATCGCCTGCGTCTTCCACGGCGCACCCGTATAGGCATAGAGATATGCGACGTGATGGCTCGGCTCGTTGCCGTGCGCATATTGCCCGACCAGACCCGAGATGTCGGGCGGCGCATTGTCCGGCAGCGTCGAGGGTGCCGAGAACAGCGCGTCGAGCTTCGCCTCGAACGCCGCCTCGCCGCCGAAGTGCGCGATCTGGCCATAGATGTCGTGCTGGTTCAGGAAGGTCGCCTGCCAGCCGTTCGCCTCGGTATAGTCGCGATACTCCTCCACCTTGTGCCCGATCTGGATCGGATCGTAGGGCGTGATCCAGCTGCCGTTCGCCAGCCGTGCCCGCGCGAAGCGGATCTTGGGATCGAGCACGTTGCGGTAGTTCAGGCTGCGCTTGCGGAGGGCTGCCGCGTCCTCGTGCGCGCCCGCCGCCCCCGCCAGATGCGCCATCGCCCAGTCGTCATAGGCATATTCCTGGGTGCGGCTGACGGACTCGTCCACGCGGTCGGCCGGCAGATAGCCGAGCTTCGCATAGTCGCCGCGCGCGCGGGTGCTCGCGACGTCGGGCGTGGTCGGGTCGAACGCGCGCTTGCGGATCGCCGGCCAGGCGGCGGCATAGTCCGCCTGGATGCCCTTGGCCTGCGCTTCCGCCAGCACCGCGACCGCGTGCCAACCGATCATGGTGCCGGTCTCGACGCCCTGGAGCGGCCACACCGGCGGCCCGAAGGGGCTCTCAACGCTCTGGCGCAGCAGGTCGTGAGTGAACTCGGCAGCACGATCGGGCGCGATCAGGGTCAGCAGCGGGTGCAGCGTGCGATAGGTGTCCCACAAGGAATAGGTGCTGTAGGCGCGCTCCTTCGCCGGGAGCTGGTGCACCTTCTGGTCCAGCCCCATGTAGCGCCCGTCGACGTCCGAGAAGAGCGTCGGCGCCAGCTGCGCATGATAGATGGCGCTCGCCAGGATCGTTCGCTGCTCCGGGGTGCCGCCGGACACGCGCACCGTGCCGAGCGCCTTGTCCCACGCCTTGGTCGCCGCGCTACGATGCGCGTCGAAATTCCAGCCGCGCCCTTCCGCCTCCAGGTTCGCGCGCGCGCCCGCCACGTCGACGCCGGACAGGCCGCACTTGGTCAGGATCGGTGCCGCGCCGGCATCGTCATAGTGCAGCACCAGCTTGAGCTTGTCGCCCGACACGCTGCGGGTGCCGTCCGGTTGCGGCTTGTCATCGACATAGAAGGTCACGCGGTCGGGCGTCCGCGACAGCTTCAGCGCGAAGTGGATCTTACGTCCCTTGGCCCAGCGGTAGACCGAGCGGCTGCCGGTGATGGTGCCGTCGTCGGCGATCGAGAGCGTCGCGTCGCGCACCAGCCGGTAGGTCGGCGGCTGCACCGGCGGCATGTGCCAGAAGTCGAGCAGCACATGGCCTGGGCCCTGCGGGAAGCGGTGGCGCTGCCAGCCGGTCCGCTCGGTGGCGGTCAGTTCCGAAAGGACGCCGCTTTCGAGCCGCACGCGATAGTAGCCGGGCTCCGCATGCTCGTCGGAGAAGCGCTGGCGATAGCCCTTGTCCGGGTTCTCGCGCGGTCCGGGGACGAGCTCGACGGGGCCACGGGTCGGCACCACCAGCACGTCCATCAGGTCACCGATTCCGGTGCCGGAGAGATGGGTGTGCGAAAAGCCCATGATCGAGGTGTCGGTGCGGTGGTAGCCCGAGCATCCCTCCCATCGCGTGTTGTCGGTATCGGGGCCGACCTGGACCATGCCGAACGGCATCGTCGGCCCCGGATAGGTGTGGCCGTCGCCGCCGGTGCCGACGAACAGGTCGGGCGGCGTCTTCTCGACCCCGCGTGCCAAGGCGGAGCCGGGCAGGCCGCCCACGGCTGCGGCCATGCCGGAGGTGGCGAGCAGGGTGCGGCGGGTGATCGCGGTCATGTCAGAATGTCTCCGCAAGCAGCTTCGGGCGACGGTCGGCCAGGGTGACGAGCAGTTCGCCGAACAGCCCGTTCGCCCAGGCGAACCAGTCGCGGGTGAACTTCGTGGGATCGTCCTGGTCAAAGGCCTCGTGGATGAAGCCGGTACCGCCGTCGGTATCGCGCAGCATCTTCAGGCAGCTGCGGATCGTCGCGTCATCCTGAGCGACGAACGCGCGCTGGATCAGCGACATCGGCCAGATCTGGCCCAGGCCGACGTGCGGTCCGCCGATCCCTTCGGCCGCGCGTCCACGCGACCAATAGGGATTCGCGTCGCTCCACGCGGCGTCGGCGGTACGGCGGAACAGCGGATCGCTCGCCGGCATGCAGCCGAGATAGGCGAGGCTCGAGAGCGACGGCACGTTGGCGTCGTCCATGAAGATCGCATTGCCATAGCCGTCCACCTCGAACGCCCAGACCTCCCGCCCGTCGCGCAGGCGCATCTTGCCATATTCGTGGAGCGCGGCCTCGACCTCTGCTGCCAGGGCGACGGCATCCTGCGCCAGCGCGGTATCGCGCCGCGCCTCGTTCGCGACCACCGCCAGTTCGCGCAGCGCGGTCACCGCAAACCAGTTGGCCGGGATCAGGAAGGGATAGACGCAGGCGTCGTCGGAAGGGCGGAACCCGCAGTGGATCAGGCCGACGGACTTGGAGGGCGGCCCCCAGCCGTCGAGCATCAGCGTCTCGGTCGTACGGTTGCTCACCCGCTGAAAGCGATAGGGGCCGCGATCGGTCTTGCGCTGCTGCTCACGGAAGGTGCGGACGCTCGCACGCGCCGCCTCCGCCCATTGCGCGTCGAACGGCGTCGGGTCGCGGGTCGCCTGCCAGTACCCGTGCGCCAGCCGCATCGGGTAGCACAGCGAGTCGATCTCCCACTTCCGCTCGGCGACCCCCGGCTTCATGTCGGTCTGGTCGGTCAGCGCCCAGCTGAGCTCCGTCTTGCCGTTCGGATCCTCCAGGAACGCGTTGGCATAGGGGTCGATCAGGATGCAGCGCGCCTGGCGGTGGATCAGCCCCTGGAACAGCGTGCGCAGCTTCGGGTCCTGCTTCACCAGATGCAGATACGGCTTCACCTGCGCGGCGGAGTCCCGCAGCCAAAGCGCGTCGATGTCGCCGGTGATGACGAAGCCGTCGGGCTTGCCATCGACGGTGCCCATCTTCACGGTCGTGTCGAGCGTGTTGGGATAGCAGTTGGCGAACATCCAGCGCAGCTTCGGATCGGCGATCTTGGCCGAAACCCGCGCGATCTCGCGCTCCACCGCCTTACTGGTGAAGCGCCGCTCCGCGAGTGCCGGCCGCTTGCTGGCAAGCGTTGGCGTTGCCGCACGGGCAAAGGCCGGGGTAGCGGCGAGTGCGACGCCTGCGCCAAGGACGGTACGACGGTCGATCACTTGGCAAGCTCCCGGGCGTCGCCCGTCAGGGTGAAGTCGGTCCAGGCGCCGAAGCCGTCGCCCGGCTGACCGCCGCCGACGTAAAGGCGATAGGCGCCCGGCTGGACGGTACGCGTGCCGTCGCGCGCGACCGTGCTGAGGCTGCGCGGATCCAGCTCGAAGCGCACCGTCTCGGTCTTGCCCGGCTTCAGCGACACGCGCCGGAATGCCACCAGCTGGCGCTGGAGCACCGGGGTGGTGAGCCCGCCACCCTTGCCGGCGGCTGGCGGCACCAGATAGGCCTGCACCACCTCGTCGCCGGCACGCTTGCCGTCGTTGCGCACGGCCACGCTGACGGACACGTTGCCCGTCGTATCGCCCGCCTTCGCAACCGGCGTTCCATAGCCGAAGCGGGTGTAGCTCAGGCCATGGCCGAAACCCCACAGCGGCTTGCCCGTAAAGAAGCGGTAGGTCCGCTCCTTCATGCCATAGTCGGTGAACGCCGGCAGGTCGCTGACCTGGCGGTAGAAGGTGACGGGCAGGCGCCCCGACGGATTGTTGAGCCCGGCGAGCGTCTCGGCGATCGCGGTGCCGCCCGACTGGCCGGGGTACCAGGCGGCCAGGATCGCATCGGCCATGTCCGGATCGACGGAGACGGCGCTGCCGCTGGTCAGCACCACCACGACCGGCTTGCCGGTCTCCCGCAGCGCCGCGAGCAGCTTCTGCTGCGCGAAAGGCAGGGCGATGTCGGTGCGGTCACCGCCGACGAAGCCGGGCACGCTCACCTGCAGCGCTTCGCCCTCCAGGTCCGGCGACAGGCCGAGCACCGCGACCACGACGTCCGCTTCCTTGGCCGCGGCGACTGCCTCGGCGAGCAGCGGCTCCGCCGGCGGCAGCCACATCAGGCGGACGCCCTCGTCCTCGCTCTGATGGTCGAGCTCCAGGCGGATGTCGACGGCGCGACCGTCGCTGGTGAACGGCACCTCGACCCGGCCCTTCGCGATCTCGCCTGCGGTCAGCTGCTTGCCATCGACCCACAGCCGCACGGCATCGTGCGACTTGCAGTATTTCCAGCACGCCGGCGCATCGATTGCGAGCCGGTACGTGCCCGGACCCGGCGGCACCAGCTGTCCGGTCCAGCGCACTGCAAAGCCCTCGGGCGAGAGCTGGGGCAGGGGCGCCGCACGGTTGTAGTCGAAGTCGATTCGGCGATCCTGCCGTACCGCAACCGGCGTCCCGGCCACCGTGCGGCTGGCGAAATATTCGCCGCGAAGGCCCGGCTTGCCATCGGCGCGCAGCGCGGTCTCCGGCACCATGACGGGCGCACCATCGGCCAGCACCGAGCCCTGCGCATAGCGGACATTGCCCGCCCCGAACTGCTCGCGGATGCCGTCGAGCGGGGTGACCGGCTGACCTGCCGTGCCATGATAATTCCCCTGCAGCACGCCGAGGTCGTCGGCATTGGTGCCCACCACCGCAATGCGGCTGCCCGGCTTCAACGGCAGGCGATCGGCATCGTTCTTCAGCAGCACGATTGCCTTGCGCGCTGCTTCCAGCGCCAGCTTGCCATGCGCCGGCGCGCCCAGCGCGGACGGCTTGATCTTCGACCAGGGGCTGTCGGCGCCGAACGCGATGCCGAGTGCGCGCCGAGCCTCCAGCGAGCGGATCAGCGCGGTGTCGACTTCCGCCTCGGTCACCAGGCCCTTGGCCACCGCTTCGGGCAGTGCGGAGAAGGTCGTGCCGCAGTTCAGGTCGGTGCCGCCCTTGATTGCCGCTGCCGAGGCCGATGCCGCGTCCAGTCGATAGTGGTGGAACAGGTGGATGTTCGCCGCCGCGTCGCAATCGGTGACGGTGAAGCCGCGGAAGCCCCAGTCTTTGCGCAGGCGTTCGTTCATCAGCGACGGGAGCGCACAGGCCGGGGTGCCCGAAATGGAGTTGTAGGCGCACATCAGCGACTGCGCCTTGCCCTCGGTGATCGCCATGCGGAACGCCGGCAGATAGGTGGACTCCAGGTCCTGCGGGCTCACGTCCACGTCGAAGCTGTCGCGTCCGGCCTCAGGGCCGCTGTGCACTGCGAAGTGCTTCGGCGTGCCGATCACCTTGGGGTGCGCGGCATCCGGCCCCTGCAATCCCTGGATGAAGGCGACGCCGAGCTTGCCCGTCAGGTGCGGGTCCTCGCCATAGGTCTCCTGGCCACGGCCCCAGCGGGGATCGCGGAAGATGTTGATGTTGGGCGACCAGATCGTCAGCCCTTCATAGATGCGGCGGTCGGCGTCGACGGGCTTGCGGTTGAAGCTCGCCCGCGCCTCGGTGGCCACCACGTCGCCGATGTCGTGCAGCAACTCGACGTCCCAGGTCGCGGCCATGCCGATCGCCTGCGGAAACACGGTCGCGACGCCGTTGCGCGCGAGGCCGTGCAGCCCCTCGTTCCACCAGTCATAGGCGGGCAGCTCCGCCTTGGGATCGGCCGGTGCGCTGCTCTGAAGCTGCGCCGCCTTTTCCTCGATCGACATCTGCGACACCGTCGCCACGACCGGATCGGCAGGCGCCTCGACGCCGGCGAGAAGCAGGGGGAGGAAGATCATGGCTGGGTGCTCAGGGTCCGGAGGGTAAGGGCGCGCGCAAGCGCACGGGCGGACGCGTCGGACGCGACCTCGATGGTCACGCTCTCGCCCGGCAGGAGGTCGAAGCCGTCGTCGCTCGGCTGGGCGGCCACCGCGCCGAAATCGAGCATCACCGCGCGCGCAAGGTTCTTGGCGGTGATCGTCACGCGCTTGCCTTCCCAGCGGGCGGAGAGGCCCGGCGCCGGATAGCTCATGTCCTTGGGCAGCATTCGCTCGAAAACCTGGCGCGACGCGGTCTTTCCGTCGATCACCAGTTCGGCGACCGCATAGCTGGCGTTGGGCGCGGCGCTGCCGAACAACTCGGCGTCGGCCAGGCTCGCGATGTCGACGGCGGAAAGCGGGGCGAGGGTGATCGTGCCGCCCTTGTCGCCCAGCGGCCGGCCGGCCATGTCGAAGCTGCGCACCCGCCACTCGGCCGCGATCGGCTGGGTCGCGTCGGACACCAGCGCGATCCGCGTCTTGCCGCCGCGGTTCTCCGCCACGATCGCCTGGGGGGCAAAGAAGCGTCGCGCGGCATAGTTCAGCAGCTTCCACCGGCCGTGATAGTCGATGCTCGCCCAGGAGATCGAAGGCCAGGTGTCGTTCATCTGCCAGTAGAGCGAGCCCATGTTGGTCGGGCGGCAGGCGCGGTGGTGGCGCGCGGCCATATCGATCGCCTGCGCCTGGTTGACCTGGGTCAGGTACACCGTGTCGGCGAAGTCCTTCGCCGGGCGCAGCCGCTGGTGGAGGTACATCTTCAGCCGCTCATTGCCTTCGCCGGCCAAGAACTTCTGGTGGCCCTTCAGCACCGGGCTGTCGAGTGCGAGCGGGCCGTTGCCGGCAAACTCGCGGATCGTCGCCATGTCCGGCATCGCCTGGAAGCCGTATTCGGACATGAAGCGCGTGCAGCTGTCGAGGTAGTTCTCGACCGGCTTGGAGCCCGACCACACGTCCCAGAAGTGGCGATCGCCCGCCGCATCAGTATCGACCGGACCTTCATAGTTGGTCGACGGCGAACCCGGCCAATAGGGCGTGCCCGGCGAGCGGGTGAGCACCGCGTCGCGCAGCACCTGGTTGAACAGCACGGCCATGCCCGCGCCGATCCGCTCCTGCTCGTCGGCGCCGATGCGCTTCTTGAACGCCTTGCGGTCGGACCAGTTTTCCCAGCCCGACAGCACCTCGTTGCCACCCGACCAAGCGATGACCGACGGATGCGCCTGGAGGCGGGCGACCTGCTGCTCCGCCTCGACCCGCACGTTTTCGCGGAACTCGGCATCCGGCGGCGTCACGGCACCGCCGAACATGAAGTCCTGCCAGATCATGATGCCCATCTCGTCCGCCATCGCGTAGAAGGCGTCGTCGAGGTAATAGCCGCCGCCCCAGATGCGGAGCATGTTCATGTTGGCGTCGACTGCGCCCTGCAGGATGTGCCGCATCTGTGCGGCCGGCACCCGGCTCGGGAAGTTGTCGAAGGGGATGACGTTCGCGCCCTTGGCAAAGATCGGGATGCCATTGACCTGAAAGCCGAAGCCGCCGTCCTTGGTCAGCAGCTCGACCGTACGCAGGCCGATGCGCCGCTCGGTGCGATCCGTCTCGGCACCGCCTTCGACCAGCGCCGCCTGCACGCGATAAAGCGGCTGCGCGCCATAGCCGACCGGCTGCCAGCGCTGCGGATTGGTGATGGTGAGCGGCACCGTGATCCGGTTCTCGCCGGCCGCGACCTGCACCGTCCGCTCCACACCCTGAGTCTGCCCGTTGGGACCGACGACGTTGGTGCGCAGCGTCACGCTGCCGGCGGTATCCGCCACCAGCGTATAGCGTGCCGTCAGCTGCGCTTCGGCATCGTTGATGGCTTCCTGGTCGACCTGAAGCGTCTCGATGCGCACATCGTCCCAGGCTTCCAGACGCACGGGACGCCACACGCCGATGTTGATGATGCGCGGTCCCCAGTCCCAGCTATAATGGTACTTGGGCTTGCGGATGTAGGGTGAGCTCTGCTTGCCCTTCGGCTCGTCGCCAAAGGCGGAGTCATATTCGCCCGGAAGCGGGTTCGCCTCCTTGAGCACCATCGGCTGCAGCGTCCGCACCGGCGAGGCGATCGACACCAGCAGTTCGTTGCGCCCGACCTTGAGCGCCGGCTTGGCATCCACCCGCCACTGCCGATGCGCGTTGGCCGTCGCGAGCAGCTGCTGTCCGTTCACCGACACCGTCGCAAAGGTGTCGAGCCCGTCGAACACCAGGTCCAGGTGATCGCGCTGGAGCATCTCCGGCGTCACGTCGATGACGCGGCGGAACTGCCAGTTGGTGAGCCCCGCCCACTGAATCTTGTCCTCGTTCAAGCCCTGGAACGGGTCCGGCACACGCTTGGCGGCGATCAGGTCCTGCTGGACGCTGCCGGGCACCTGCGCGCGGAACCACTTGGCCTCCCGAGGATGCTGGCCGGCGGCGGTCGCATCCGTCGGATCGATACGGACCTGCCACTCGCCCTCGAGGGAGACGCTGGTACGCGGCGCGCCCCAGGCCGGCAGTGCGGCAAACAACAGGGGGAGGGCAAACCAACGCTTCATCGTGCGGTCTCCGTCAGCGTCGCCCGTTCGACGGCATAAAGGGGATCGGAAATCGGGGAGGTGAACTGGAAGCAGAGGTCGCGATCGCCCTCCAGCTTGGGGAGCGTGCCGGTAACGCGAAAGCGCGCGGGCGAGGTCGCGGGGTCGGGCAGCGGGAAGGTGCCGAGCGGCATCGGCTTGGCCGCCTTGTCGTCGCCGCTCACCGGGCAGCCGGCGGTCACGATCAGCTCCCCATGCGGGGTGACGTTGTAGTGGCGGCGGACCTTGCCCGTGTCATGCGCCAGGCCGAAGTTGCGCGGCAGCCGCGCGACTTCGATCGTGAAGCCGCTCGCGACATCGACCGGCGCCGCCGGATAGACGCTGCACGTGTCAAAGACGTTGACGTTGTAGGCCGGGCCATTTGCCGTCGCATCGGCGGTGAGCGGCAGTCGCAGCCACAGCGCCCCGCTTGGGCATCCGGTCAGCTCGGAGGAGGTCCGGGTGAGCAGAGCCGCGCGGCTGGTGTCGAAGCTGCGCGCCGTCGCCGTCGCGTTGCCGGCGGCGTCGAAGGCCGCGGCGCGGATGGTCACGCCCGGCGTCAGGCTCAACGGTGCCTTATAGACCTTCGACCGTGCGGTCGGCGCCTTGCCGTCCAGCGTGTAGCGGATCGTTCCATGCGGCGCCTGAGTGCTCAGCGCGACCACCGCCTTGTTGGCCCGCAGCGCCTCGCCGCGGCTGCCCTGCACCTTGAAGTCGACGGCGAAGGCGCTGTCCGCCACCTCCAGGCCCGAACGCTTCCAGCGCTCGATCTGCGGTCCGACGCGCTCCAGGAAGCCACCAAAGTCGCGCTTCTCTTTGGGCGACCAGTTGATCTCGGCCAGCGCCGCCGCACGCGGGAACAGCGCATGCTGCACCTGATAGGGCGTCACCAGATACTCGCTCCAGGCATTGGCCTGTGCGCCCAGCACATGCTTGGCCTTGTCGGCGGCGATCCCGGCCGGCATCGGATCGTAGCGGTACACGCTTTCGAGCGACTGGATGATGATGCGGCCCGGCGGCTCGTCGCCCCGGTCGCTCTGCAGGCTGTCGAGATAGAGGGTGGGCGCCGGCGACAGCACCACGTCATGGCCGAGGTTCGCGGCCTCGATCGCGCCCTTCTCGCCGCGCCACGACATCACCGAGGCCGAGGCCGGCACGCCGCCCTCCAGGATCTCGTCCCAGCCGATCAGCCGCCGGCCCTTGCTTGCCAGATACGTGCCGAACTGCTCGATCAGCCAGCTCTGCAACTGGTTCTCGCTCTTCAGCCCCAGCGCCTTGATCTGCGCCTGCACCTCGGGCGAGCGCTCCCACTGGTCCTTGACCGCCTCGTCGCCGCCAAGGTGGATGTAGGTGCCCGGGAACACCGCCATCAGCTCGTCCAGCACGTTCTTCACGAACTCGACGCCCTTGGGGCCGGGGTTCAGCAGATAGGGGTTGATGCCCCAGTCCGGCGATACCTCGGGCCGGTCGCCCAGCACGCCGAGCTCGGGATAGGCCGCGACCAGTGCCTGCGCATGGCCCGGCAGGTCGACTTCCGGCACGATGGTGATGCCGCGCTCGCCCGCATAGGCGACCAGCTGCTTCAGCTCGTCCTGGGTATAGAAGCCGCCGACCCTCGGCCCGGGCGCGCCGCCGGAAGAAGGCGGGGTGCGCCAGGCGCCGACCTCGGTCAGCTTGGGATAGCGCTTCACCTCGAACCGCCATCCCTGGTCGTCCGTCAGGTGGAGGTGCAGCGTGTTGAGCTTCACTGACGCCATCTGGTCGACGATGGTGCGGATGGCCTCCAGCGTGATGAAGTGCCGCGTGGTGTCGATCATCAAGCCGCGCCAGGCAAAGCGGGGCGCGTCCTCGATCGTCACGGCATCGACCTTCACCGGCTTGCCGAACGCGCGGTCGGGGCTCAGCAGCTGCGCGAGCGTCATCGCGCCATAGAGAAGGCCGCGGTCACCCGACGCAGCGATGCGGATGCCGCTGGCGCTC
The DNA here is from genome assembly GCF_022346685.1 of Sphingomonas sp. ACRSK. Taxonomy (NCBI): domain Bacteria; kingdom Pseudomonadati; phylum Pseudomonadota; class Alphaproteobacteria; order Sphingomonadales; family Sphingomonadaceae; genus Sphingomonas; species Sphingomonas sp. ACRSK. The sequence continues at coordinate 17,308 of NZ_JAKRNR010000040.1, forward strand.
ACCGTCAGTCGGTACGCCTCTTCTCCCGCGATCGCCGCGTCGCGCACCAGCGCAATTGGAGCCTCGCCGCTCGTCTGCGAAAGTGTCAGGCCGCGTTCGGTGCGGACATGGGCGATCAGCATCCGCGCCGCGGCCTCGGCTGCGGTGTCGCCGGAAGGCGTGGCGATCGCAGCGCCATCACGAACGGTGAAGCTGGCGCTGCCGGAAACGACCGAAGCCGGCAGGGGTACCAGCGGCAGCGGACCCGCCAGGGCCGGCGTGGCCGTGCCGAGAAGCAGAAGTACGGTGAGCACCTGCCGCCCGGATCGAGCGAAACCTGCTGCCATTGGATTCTCCCCCGTTAGATCGGACGTTCCGCGCCCTGGTCTTGTAACTGTGTAACCAATATAAGTCCTACGGCGCAACAGTGCTGTTCCAGCACGGCTGAATGCCGTCGATGCGAGGGACCCGTGCGGGCAATACCATTGCAGGACCGGGCCGGTTGCTCCCCGCTTCCGCTTACGATAGCTCTTCGCCGGCGCGGCGCGAACGGGTGCCGCTGGGGGGAGTGTAAGAATGGCCTTTTCGGATCAGGTGGGACGGTTTCGGGACGACAATCCGTCGCCGCTGTACCTGCAACTTCAACAATTGATCCGGGACGGCATCAGCAAGCAACTGCTCGCCCAGGGCGATGCGATTCCGCCGGAGCGCGACCTCGCGACCGAATATAGCGTGTCGCGCATCACCGTCCGCAAGGCGATTGAGGGGCTGGTCGAAGAAGGGCTGCTCACGCGCCGGCGCGGCGCCGGCACCTTCGTCGCCGGCCGCGTGGAAAAGAGCTTCTCCAAGCTTTCGTCCTTTTCCGAAGACATGGCCGCGCGCGGCCGCACCGCCAGCAGCAGCTGGATCTCGCGTGCCGCCGGCATCGTCAATCCCGAAGAGGCGCTGGCGCTCGGTCTTTCGCCTGGTGCGCCGGTGCTGCGCTTCAACCGCCTGCGCTTCGCAGACGAGGTGCCGATGGCGTTGGAATATTCCACCATCGCGGGATACTGCCTGCCCTCGGTCGAGGCGGTGGGCGACTCCCTCTATGCGGCGCTGGACGCCGCCGGCAACCGGCCCGTGCGCGCGCTTCAGCGGCTGCGTGCCGTTCCCTTTGGCGCAGAACAGGCGCGGATGCTGGAGGTTGATGCCGGTGCGCCAGGGCTGCTGATCGAGCGCCACGGCTTCCTGCGCGACGGTCGCGCGGCGGAGTTCACCCGTTCCTACTATCGCGGCGACGCCTATGATTTCGTGGCGGAACTAAGCGACCTCTGAGGGTCGTCCGCCGTTTGTGACCCGTGCGGCCCTCGCGCCGCCACCCGGAGGATTTTGCATGCACCGACGCCAGCTTCTGGCGGGGGGCGCAGGGCTCGGTGCCCTGATCGCCACCCATCCGCAGCGCGCCTTGGCGGCGCCCGCCAAGCGGCTCGGCCACGACGGCTTCCCGATGCCGCAGCCCGCCCGCACGCTGCCGCAGCCGCTGCTGGTGCAGGATCCCTCGCGGACCTTGCTCGAACGCGGCTGGCGCTTCCACGAGGGCGATGTGGTCCCGCCGATGCCGGACACCCACAACGCCACCTACCTGAGCGTGAAGGCCGGCAACGCGCTCGGCGCCGCCGCCATGACCTTCGACGATTCCGATTGGAAGGCGGTGCGGCTGCCGCACGACTGGGCGGCTGCCCAGCCGTTCCTGGAGACCGCCAACGTGTCGCAGGGCTACCGCTCGCGCGGCATCGCCTGGTACCGCCGCACGCTCCAGCTCGATCCCGCCGACCGCGGCAAGACCATCGAGCTCCACTTCGACGGCATCGCCACCAACGCCACCATCTGGGTCAACGGCAGCACGGTCGCGCACAACTGGTCGGGCTACAACAGCGTCCACATCGACCTGACGCCCTTCGCCCGCTTCGGCGATGAGACGAACGTCATCGCGATCCGCGTCGATGCGAACGCGATGGAAGGCTGGTGGTACGAGGGTGCGGGCCTTTACCGCCACGCCTGGCTGGTGCGCCGCGCACCGGTCGCGATCGTCACGGACGGCGTCCACTGCGATCCGCGCAAGGGAGAGGACGGCCGCTGGCAGGTGCCCGTCACGGCGACGCTCGCGAACATGGGCCGCGATCCGGCGACTGTCACCGTCGAGGCCCTGCTGCTCGACCCTGATGGAAAGACCGTCGCCAGCGGGCGCGCCGACGCAAGCGTGCCGGTGCTCCAGCGAGCCGAAGCCGCGCTGAAGCTCGACGCCGGCAACCCCCGGCTCTGGTCGGTTGAGACGCCGACGCTCTACACCGTCGTCACCCGCGTGCTGCGCAACGGCGCTCCGGTGGACGAGCGCCGCACGCCGGTGGGCTTTCGCACCATCCGCTTTGATGCCGACCGCGGCTTCTTCCTCAACGACCAGCCGGTCAAGCTGAAGGGCGTCTGCCTGCACCAGGACCATGCCGGCGTCGGCGTGGCCGTGCCCGATGCGCTGATCGCCTGGCGCCTCGAACGGCTGAAGGCGATGGGCTGCAACGCCATCCGCTGCACTCACAACGCCCCCAATGCCGAGCTGCTCGACCTGTGCGACCGCATGGGCTTCCTCGTCATGGACGAGAACCGCCACTTCAACCCTGCGCCCGATTACATGGAGCAGCTCGAATGGCTGGTGCGGCGCGACCGCAACCACCCCAGCGTGATCCTGTGGTCGGTCTTCAACGAGGAACCGATGCAGGGCACCGAGGCGGGCGTGGAGATGGTGCGCCGCATGGCGGCGACCGTCCATCGCCTCGACGGCGCCCGGCCCGTCACCGCCGCGATGAACGGCTCCTTCTACGATCCGGTCAACGTCTCGACCGTCGTCGATGTGATGGGCTTCAACTATTATCAGGCGGACTATGACCGCTTCCACCAGCTGAACCCAACCCAGCCGATCACCAGCTCCGAAGACACCAGCGCGTTCGAGACGCGCGGCGCCTATGAGAGCATTCCCGCCGGCCATGTCATCACCTCCTATGACAAGGAGGCTGCGAGCTGGGGCGGCACCCATCGCGATACCTGGCGGGAGATCGCCAAGCGTCCGTTCGTGGCAGGCGGGTTCGTCTGGACCGGCTTCGACTATCATGGCGAGCCGACGCCCTATGACTGGCCGACCATTGCCAGCTTCTTCGGCATCCTCGACCTGTGCGGCTTCCCCAAAACCGCGTTCGACATCCACCGCGCCCAATGGATCGACGACGAGGCGGTGGTCGGCATCGCGCCCCACTGGACCTGGCTGGGCAGGGAGGGCCAGACCATTCCGGTCTTCGTCAGCAGCAACGCCGACACAGTGCTCTTGCGCCTCAACGGCCGCGACCTGGGCGTGCAGAAGGTGGACCGCATCATGGGCAACGAATGGCAGGTCCCGTACCAGCCCGGCCGGATCGAGGCACTGGCGATGCGGGGCGGCAAGGTGGTGGCGACCGCCGTCCACGAGACCGCCGGCGCCCCCGTCGCCCTGCGGCTCACGCCCGCGCGCACGGTCATGGCGGGGGATGGCGAGGATGTGCAGCCGATCACCGTCGATGCCGTCGATGCTCGCGGCCGCCACGTGCCGACCGTCAACCAAATGGCGCAGTTCACCGTGGAGGGTGCCGAGACCATCGGCGTCGGCAACGGCGACCCCAACAGCCACGAGCCGGAGCAGGGCGACCGCCGCTCGTTGTTCAACGGTCTCGCGCAGCTGATCGTGCGGGCAGCGCCGGGCAAGGGCAGCATCACCCTTCGCGCCACCGCGGACGGGCTCAAGCCGGCGCGCCTGACGATCAGCCGGCTCGCAACACCGGCGCCGCCGCAGGTGCCGGTCACCCCGCCGACGATGACGATCGCCGAGTGGCGTCGCTCGCCCGCCATGGCCGAGCGACCCGACCCCACGATCGCACCGCCGGACGGGGACAACAACAGCTGGGCCTTCGTCCGCAGCGGGACGCCGACGCGACCGGAGGCGAGCGCCGGCTGGCGCGTCTATCGCGCCACCTTCCGCCCGTGGAAGCGGGTGGGGGCAGAGGGCGGCACGATCCGCTTCGACAGCATCGGCGGCGCCGCGGAGCTTTGGCTCGACGGTCAGAAGCTCGCGACCAAAGCCGGCGCCGCGCCCGGCCCGTTGGCGGCGGACATCCCCGCCGGCACCGGTCCACGCCGCGTCGCGCTACTGGTCTCCGCCCCGGCGAACAGCCCCTCGGGCATCCTGGGCAAGGTGACGGTCACCACCCGCTAAGCGACCATCGCGCTTCCTCCCATGTGCCCCGGCGCAGGCCGGGGCCCAGTTGGGACAGCCTAGCGATCTACGCAGGACACGCACAAGCACACTTACAGCTGGACACCCGCAAAAACCGATGGCGTTTCGGGGGCTATGGTGATTCATTGATCAGGAGCGATGATGGAGAGCCGTGGTGGATCCCAAGTCCCTGTTCAGTCTGAGCGACCATCTTGA
>NZ_JAKRNR010000041.1:0-21625 GCF_022346685.1 Sphingomonas sp. ACRSK
GCGGTGAGGTGCGTCCTCTCCCCTCCCTCTTAGGGAGGGGCTGGGGGTGGGTGCCGGCGAGGTACTCGGCGGCGTTCTGCGGTCGCGAATGGCAGTGGGCCTTCCGTCGGCGCCGCGCCGCACGGGGCTGGCGTCGAGCGGCTTCGCTTCGCTTGCCGACCCACCCCCGGCCCCTCCCTTGCAGGGAGGGGAGTGTGGCTCCGGGCAATTCCACCGGCGGCGGAATCGCTCTACAGGCTCGGCGCATGACCGTTACCACCCGCTTCGCGCCGAGCCCCACCGGGCGGCTCCACCTCGGCAACCTGCGCGCGGCGCTGATCAACTGGCTCTATGCCAAGGCGAACGGCGGCCGGCTGCTGCTGCGCATCGACGATACCGATGCGGCGCGATCGGAGGAGCGGTTCGTGGACGCGATCCGCGCCGATCTCGCCTGGCTGGGGATCGACGTGGCGGGGGAGGAGCGCCAGTCGGCGCGGTTCGAGCGTTATGAGGCGTGCTTCGCCGAGCTGGTCGCGGCGGGGCGGGTGTATCCGGCGTATGAGACTCCCGAGGAACTCGACCTGCGGCGCAAGGTGCTGCTGGGGCGCGGGCTGCCGCCGGTGTACGACCGTGCGGCGCTGGCGCTGACGGACGCGGACCGCGCGCGGCTGGAGGCCGAGGGGCGGCGGCCGCACTGGCGATTCCGGCTGGATCATGACGCGCCGATCGGGTGGCAGGACCTGGTGCGGGGCGAGCAGCGGTTCGAGGCAGCGCGGCTGAGCGATCCCGTCGTGCGGCGCGCGGACGGCAGCTGGCTCTATCTGCTGCCGTCGGTGATCGACGACATCGACATGGGCGTGACGACGGTGATCCGCGGCGAGGACCATGTGTCCAACACCGCGACCCAGATCCAGATGTTCGCGAGCCTGGGCGCCGGACTGCCCGAGTTCGCGCATGTCGCGCTGCTGACGGGGGCGGAGGGCAAGCTGTCGAAGCGGCTGGGCGCGACCGGCGTCGACGAGTTCCGCGCGATGGGGATCGAGCCTGACGCGGTGGTGGCGATGCTGGCGCGGCTGGGCACCAGCGATCCCGTAGAGCCGCTGGTCGACCGGGCGCCGCTGATCGCCGGCTTCGACTTCGCACGCTTCGGACGGGCGCCGGCGCGGTTCGACGAGGCGGAGTTGCAGGCGCTCAACGCGCGCATCGTCCACCAGCTCGACTGGGAGCGGGTGCAGGCAGAGCTGCCCGAGGGCATGGACCGGACGGGCTGGGAGGCGATCCGCGCGAACCTGTCGACCGTCGCCGAGGCGGCGGACTGGTGGCAGGTGGTGACGGGGCCGATTCCCGTGCCGGCGCTGTCCGACGAGGATCGTGCGTTCGTTGCCGAAGCGGCGGGCGTGGCCGAGTCGATCGACTGGGCGGAGGCGAGCTGGGCGGCGCTCACGGGGGCGCTCAAGCAAGCGACCGGGCGCAAGGGGCGGGCGCTGTTCCTGCCGCTGCGGCTGGCGCTGACGGGGCGCGAGCATGGGCCGGACATGGCGGCGCTGCTGCCGCTGATCGGGCGCGACGCGGCGATCGCACGATTGCGCGCGGCCGGGTAGGTGGAGGTCGGCTAGCGCGTATCCTCCGCCGTGCTCCCGCGCAGGCGGGCGGTTTCAGGCACAACCGCCGTTATTCTGCCTGGCCCTGAACCCCGCTTGCGCGGGGCTTTTGCGAAGCAGAGGCTGCGGTCTGTTGGCCACCCGTATTCCTGCGCAGGCAGGAATCCAGGGCCAAGCAGACCAACGACGTGCGGTGCTTGGGACCCTGGGCTCCTGCCTTCGCAGGAGCACGGTCAGCGCTTTGCAGAGGTTTCGCCTGCGCGCGGATACGGTTCGGAGAGCGGGGAGTGTTCCCGAGATGGCGCCGAGACGCACGCCATTGCGTCTGCAGTGTTATGATGTACCATCGCCTGCTCGGCCCTTGGAGGGCACGAACGAGGAGAAGCCGATGTACGCGAATCGCTTTGCATCCGAACGCCGCTTCCACCCTGCCAGCATGGGCGTAGCCCTGGCGATCAACGGCGGCCTGCTCGCTGCGATGCTGCTGGCCGGATCGGTCTCCGTGGTCCGCTATGAGGACCCGGCGCTGAACACGACCGCCATTCCGCTGCCGCCGACGCCGCCGGAGGTGAAGCCGGAGCCGCAGCCGGTCGAAAAGGCGGTCCAGCCTCCGCCCCAGACGCTCCCCTTCCTGCCGAAGCCGCTCATCGACCTGCCGCGGCCTGACGAAACCGTCATGGCGAGCGATCCGACCCTGCCGATCACCCCGCCGCCGACGACGACGGGGACACTCGGCGGGACGGGCACGGGCGTCACGGTCGATCCGCCCAAGCCGATGCCGGTGCTGGTCGATGCCGCACCCGACCCGCGGTACAAAGACGCATTCCAGCCGGCCTACCCGCCCGCCGAGCGCCGCGCCGAGCGGGACGGCGTGGTCACGGTGCGGGTGCGGATCGGTGCCGATGGACGGGTGACCGCGGTCGAACCGGTGCGCGCCACCAGCGATGCCTTCTTGGAAGCGACCCGGCGGCAGGCACTCTCCAAATGGTGCTTCCGTGCCGCCACCCGCGACGGCGTCGCCGTCGAGAGCTGGCGGGTGATGACGGTGCGTTTCGAGATGGAGAACTGAAGGGGCGGCGCAGGGGCTGGTGGCCGAGGGCGGTGACGCCTATCTGGAAGGCCCATGAGGATCCTGCGCCACCTGTCGCCGCTGCGTGCGTACCATGACCTGCGACTGTTCCTGTCGCATCGGCGGCCGCACCAATGGGCGTTCCTCGCGCTGGCGGTGACGATCACCGGCCTGTGGATCTGGGCGTTCGTCCATGATTCCCACTTCGAGCGGCCGTACAAGCGCGAGATCATCTACGTCCAGGATTGGCGGCTCGACCGCACGGACGAGGAAATCCGAGCCCAGCAGAAGATCGACGAGGCCAAGCGCCAGAAGGAGATCGCCGAGCTGGAGAAGCGGCGCGCGCGGATCCAGGCCGAGTTCAAGAAGCTCGACGACGGCATGACCGCCTGGGGGCTTTGACCTCCTTGGCCCACACGACCGACGATGTACGCTGGATGGGCGAGGCGCTGGCGCTGGCGGAGCGCAGCCGCGGCCAGACCGCGCCCAATCCCAATGTCGGGTGCGTGATCGTCGCGCCCGATGGTCGCGTGCTCGGGCGGGGCTGGACGCAGCCGGGCGGGCGCCCGCATGCCGAGGCGGTGGCGCTGGCCGCGGCGGGGGAGGCGGCTAAGGGCGCGACGCTCTATGTGACGCTGGAGCCCTGCGCGCATGTTTCCGCGCGGGGACCGGCCTGCGCAGACCTGATCGTCGCGGCACAGCCGGCTCGTGTGGTGGTGGCGCTGACCGACCCCGATCCCCGCACCAACGGCCAAGGCATCGCCCGGCTGCGTGCTGCCGGAATCGCGGTGACCGAGGGCGTGTGCAGGGGCGAGGCGCGGCGCAGCATGGCGGGGTTCCTGACCCGCCTGGCGCTGGGGCGGCCGCATGTGACGCTGAAGCTCGCCACCTCGCTCGACGGGCGGATTGCGCTGCCATCGGGGGAGAGCCGCTGGATCACCGGGCCGGAGGCGCGCGCGGATGTGCATCGCGAGCGTGCCCGCCACGAGGCGATCCTGGTCGGGCGCGGTACCTATGAGGCGGATGCGCCGCGGTTGGACGTTCGGCTGCCGGGCCTGGAGCATCGCAGCCCGCGCCGGTTGCTGCTGACCCGCGGGGCGGCACCCGAGGGGTGGGAAGCGCTGCACGACCTGGGCGATCTGGGTGCGCTGGACGGGGTCGACCATCTGCTGGTCGAGGGGGGTGCGGGCGCCGCCGCTGCCTTCCTGGCCGCCGACTTGGTCGACCGGCTGCTCTTCTATCGGGCGCCGATCCTGATCGGCGCGGGGACGTCGGCGGTGGGCGACATCGGCCTGTCCAGCCTGGCCGAGGCCCATGGCCGATGGCGGTTTATCGAGGCGCGTTCGCTTGGCAGCGACCGGCGCGAAGTCTACGAGCGCGAGCGAGATTGATATGTTCACCGGAATCGTCACCGACATCGGCACCATCGAGGCCGTAGAGCAGACGGGCGACCTGCGCGTCCGCATCGCCACAAGCTATGACACCGCAACCGTCGACCTGGGCGCGTCGATCGCCTGTTCGGGCGTGTGCCTGACCGTGGTCGACAAGGGGCCGGGCTGGTTTGCGGTCGACGTGTCGGGGGAAACCGTGTCGCGCACCGCCCGCGACCAGTGGACGGCCGGCCGCCGGCTAAACCTGGAACGTGCGCTGAAGCTTGGCGACGAACTCGGCGGGCACATCGTCACCGGCCATGTCGACGGGCTGGGCGAAGTGACCGAGGTTACCCAGGAGGGTGGGTCGCATCGCGTCACCATCCTGGCCGGCCCGGAGATCGCGCCGTATCTGGCCGCCAAGGGTTCGGTAACGGTCGATGGCGTCTCGCTGACCGTCAACAGCGTCGAGGACGGGGCCGATGGCACGCGCTTCGGCCTCAACATCATTCCACATACGGCCGAGGTCACGACCTTTGCCGACATCGCCGAGGGGCAGGCCGTCAATCTCGAGATCGACGTGCTCGCCCGCTATCTCCAGCGCATGGAGCGCTATCGTGAAAGGACGCAGCATGGCGCTGCCTGACCCCGGCTCCCTCGAACCCGCCCGGCTCCGCCACGGCTTCCTCTCCTCGCCCGAGGAGATCATCGACGAGGCGCGCAACGGGCGCATGTTCATCCTGGTCGACGACGAGGACCGGGAGAATGAAGGCGACCTGGTGATTCCGGCGCAGATGGCGACGCCGGAGAAGATCAACTTCATGGTGACGCACGGCCGTGGCCTCGTCTGCCTGGCGCTGTCGAAGCCGCGGGTCGAGGAACTCGGCCTGGAGCTGATGAGCCGCAACAACGGCACCCGGCACGAGACCGCCTTCACCGTCTCGATCGAGGCGAAGGAAGGGGTGAGCACCGGCATCTCGGCGGCCGATCGTGCGCGCACCATCGCGGTGGCGGTCGATTCGACCAAGGGCGCGGCCGACATCGTCACGCCGGGGCATGTCTTCCCGCTGATCGCGCGCGATGGCGGCGTGCTGGTGCGCGCCGGTCATACCGAGGCGGCGGTCGACGTGGCGCGGCTCGCCGGGCTCAACCCCGCGGGCGTGATCTGCGAGATCATGAACGAGGACGGCACCATGTCGCGCCTGGACGACCTTGTCGGCTTCGCGCAGCTGCACGGCCTCAAGATCGGGACGATCCGCGACCTGATCGCCTATCGCCGCCGCCACGACCATCTCGTCGAGAAGCGGGCGGAAAGCCGCTTCACCAGCCGCTGGGGCGGCGAGTGGACGGCGATGACCTTCTGGAACAAGGCGACGGGCAGCGAGCAGGTCGCGCTGGTGAAGGGCCGTATCGACCCCACCAAGCCCACCCTCGTCCGCATGCACGCGATGTCGCCGTTCGCCGACATCTTTGGTGAGACGGGGCGCCGCGCGGAGCTGCTCAGCCGGTCGATGGAGATCATCGGCGAAGAGGGCGCGGGCGTGATCGTGGTGATCAACAAGCCGCGGCTCGACCAGTTCACCGTCGCCATGCAGGCGCGCACCGGCGAGCTCAATCCCGCCGACATGGACCAGCTGCGCGACTATGGCGTCGGCGCCATGATCCTGAACGAACTGGGCGTTGCCGAAATGGTGCTGCTCACCAACACCCATCACACCCTCGTCGGGCTCGACGGCTATGGCCTGTCGATCGTCGGCGAGCGTCCCATCGACACGGAGCGCTGACATGGCCCGCATCTTGATCGTCGAAGCGCGCTTCTACGACCACCTCAACGACCTGCTGCTCGACGGCGCGCGCACCGCGCTGCAGGAGGCAGGGCAGGATTATGAGATCGTCACCGTGCCGGGCGCGCTGGAGATCCCGGGCGCGGTCGCGATGGCGGCCGAGACGGGCCAGTTCGACGCCTATGTCGCGCTGGGCGTGGTGATCCGCGGCGAGACCTATCATTTCGAGATCGTCGCCAACGAAAGCGCGCGCGGGCTGATGGCGCTGGCGATGGACGGCCTGCCGATCGGCAACGGCATCCTGACCGTCGAGAACGAGGCGCAGGCGCTGGCCCGCGCCGATCGCAACGACAAGGACAAGGGCGGGGAAGCCGCCAAGGCGGCGCTCGCCATGCTGGCGCTGCGCCAGCGCTTCGCCTGATCCGGCGCCGCGGCTGAGCCGATGACGTCGGAGGGCCGCGGAATGGGGCTGGCGGCCGCGGTGGTCGCCAACCTGACGCTGGCGATGGGCCCGTGGCTGGTGCGACTGGCCGAGACCGGGCCGGTCGCCGCCGGCTTCTGGCGGCTGGCGCTGGCGATGCCGGCGCTGCTCGCTTGGTCGGCGATCGCCAATCCTGGGGCGTTGCGGCGGGGGCTCGCCTTCTGGCCGGTGCTGCTGGTGGCGGGGCTCGCGTTCGCGGCGGATCTGGCGACCTGGAACGTCAGCATCCACCGGACCACGCTCGCCAATGCGACGCTGTTCGCCAATTCGGCGACGCTGATCTACCCCGTCTATGGCTTTCTGATCGCGCGCGCCTGGCCGAGCCGGCCGCAGGTCGCAGCGCTGCTGCTGGCGATGGTCGGCGGCGGCATGCTGCTCGGCCAGTCGGCCGAGTTGTCGCACGCGCATCTCGTCGGCGACCTGCTCGCGCTGTTCGCGGGGCTGGCATACGCCGTCTACTTTATCGGCATGGCGCGGGTGCGCGCGGCGGTGCCGCCGATGCCGGCGCTGGCGTTGTCGGGAGTCGCGACCATGGCGCCGCTCTTGGTGCTGGCGATCGGGCTGGGCGAGCGGCTGGTGCCCGACGACGCGGTCGGCTGGGGGCCGCTGATCGGGCTGGCGCTGGTCAGCCAGGTACTCGGGCAGGGGCTGATGATCTATGCGCTCGGCCGGCTGCCGCCGCTGGTGATCGGCATCACGCTGCTGCTCCAGCCGATCGTGGCGGGCGGGATCGGCTGGGCGGTCTATGGCGAGCGGCCGGGTACCCCCGACCTGATCGGCGCGCTGCTGGTCGCCGCCGCGCTGGTGCTGGTCCGGCGCGAGCCGAAGGTTGCGCCTGCCGCCGGGCAGACTAGATCGGTGGCCTGATCCCATGAAGGAGGCCGCGATGGCGACCGCAGCATTCGAAGACGCAACGCTGGACGAACTGCGCGCTGCGCTGGCGCCGGTGGTGGCCGCGAACGCCGCGTTCGACGGCTGGGCGCCGGCCGCGGTGACCATGGCGGCCGAGCAGCTGGGCATCGACCCGGACGTCGCCCGCGCGGCGATGCCGAGCCCGCTCGACATGATCGACGCCTGGTTCGCGCATATCGACCGGCTGATGATGGAGCGGCTGCCTGCGGACACGCTCGCTGCGATGAAGATCCGCCAGCGCATCACCGCGCTGGTCGAGGCGCGACTCGCGGCGGTCGCGCCTCAGCGGGAGGCACTGCGCCGGGCGCTCGCGATCCTGGCGATGCCGCAGAACCTGGCGCGTGCCACCCGACTGGGCTGGCGCAGCGTCGACCTGATGTGGCGGCTCGCGGGCGACACCGCGACCGACTACAACCATTATACCAAGCGGGCGACGCTGGGGGCGGTCTATGGCAGTACGGTCACCGTGTTCCTGGACGACGAGAGCGATGGCTGGGCCGACACCCGCGCGTTCCTGTCGCGGCGGATCGACAACATCATGCAGTTCGAAAAGGCCAAGGCGCAATGGGTCGGCCGTGCGTCGAGCGAGCGGCGGCTGAGCCTGTCGCGCTTCATCGGGCGCCTGCGCTATCCGGCGGTTTGAAAACGAAAAAGCTGGCCTTCCGCGTCAACTATTGATAATCACTCGCAATGCTTTCGCCCAACGCCAGCCTCTCGCACCTCGCCCAGCGCCAGCATGCGCGCGTGGCGGGGGTGGATTGGGACGCGCTGCAGCCTGCCGAGGCGCGGCGGCTGCGCGAGTTCGGCCTGGACGAGGGCGTGGAGATCGAGCTGCTGCACCGCGCATGGCTCGGCGGCGGGCCGGTCGCCTGTCGCATCGGGCGGATGATGGTGGCGCTGCGCCCCCATGTCGCCGCCGCCATTCGCGTCACCCTGGCCGTCGACTGAGGCCTTTTCGGACAGGATCATGAACCACCCACCGCTGGTCGCGCTCGTCGGCAACCCCAATGCCGGCAAGAGCGCCTTGTTCAACGCGCTCACCGGCGCGCGCCAGAAGGTGGGCAATTATCCGGGCGTGACCGTGGAGCGCCATTCCGGGCGCATGGCGCTGCCCGACGGGCGGCCGGTCGAGCTGGTCGACCTGCCCGGCACCTACAGCCTCGATCCCTCCAGCCCCGACGAGGCGGTGACCCGCGACGTGGTGCTCGGCCGCCAGCAGGGCGAACGGCTGCCCGACGTGCTGGTGGTGGTGGCGGACGCCACCAACCTCGACAATCACTTGCGCTTCGTCCTCCAATTGAAGGCGCTCGACCGGCCGATGCTGGTCGCGCTCAACATGGTCGACATGGCCGAGCGGGACGGGCTGAAGTTCGACCTCGACGCGCTGTCGGCGGAGATCGGCTGCCCCGTGGTGCCGACGGTTGCGGTGCGCAAGCGCGGGCTCGACGCGTTGCGCGACGCGCTGGCCGAGGTGCTGGCGGGTGCCCCCGCGACGCTGCCGCCGCCGCTCGACAGCTTCGACGCCGACATCCGCCATTTCCAGCGCGAGGCGCGCCGCGTCGCAGGCGTCGCGATCACCGAGCAGCCGCGCGCGCGGGCGGTGACGCGATCGATGGACGCCATCGCGCTGCACCCGGTGTTCGGGCCGATCATCCTGCTCACGCTGATGTTCGTGATGTTCCAGGCGGTGTTCAGCTGGTCGGAAGCGCCGATCGGCTGGATCGAGGGCCTGCAGGGCTGGCTCGCCGACACGGCGGTGGCGACGCTGCCGGAGAATTTCCTACGCGACCTTTTGGTCGAGGGCATCATCAACGGCGTCGGCTCCGTCGTGGTGTTCTTGCCGCAGATCCTGATCCTGTTCCTGTTCATCCTGGTGCTGGAGGCATCGGGCTACATGGTCCGCGCCGCGTTCCTGATGGACCGGCTGATGGCGAGCGTCGGGCTGTCGGGGCGTGCGTTCATCCCGCTGCTCTCCTCCTTTGCCTGCGCGATCCCCGGCATCATGGCGACGCGCGCGATCGACGATCCCAAGGAGCGGCTGACCACCATATTGATCGCGCCGCTGATGACCTGTTCGGCACGCCTGCCGGTCTATGCGCTGATCATCGGCGCGTTCATCCCCGCGCGGCAGGTGGCGCCGGGAGTCGGCTTGCAGGGGCTGGTGCTGTTCGTGCTCTACCTCGCCGGCATCGTCGGCGCGGTGCTCGCGGCCTTCGTGCTGCGGCGGACGCTGGCCAAGGGCCAGGGCGGCGGCTTCATGATGGAGATGCCGCGCTACCAGATGCCGTCGCTGCGCGACGTGGCGCTGGGGCTGTGGCACCGCGGGTACGTGTTCCTGCGCCGCGCGGGCACGACGATCATGACCGTCACGGTCGCGCTGTGGCTGCTCGCCTCCTATCCGGTGGCGCCAGAGGGCGTGAAGCAGAGCGAATATTCGGCCGCCGGGCGGATCGCGTCGGGGCTGGAGGTCGTGCTCAAGCCGATCGGCTTCAACCACCAGATGTCGCTGGCGGTGATCCCGGCGATGGCGGCGCGCGAGGTCGCGGTGTCGGCGTTGCAGACCGTCTATGCGATCGATGCGGCGGACGAGGAACAGGGTGCGCAGGAACTGGGCGGGCGGCTGTCGGGCCGTTGGAGCCTGCCGACCGCGCTCGCCTTCCTCGCCTGGTTCGTGTTCGCGCCGCAGTGCCTGTCGACGATCGCGGTTACGCGGCGGGAGACCAACGGGTGGCGGGTGCCGGGGCTGATGCTCGCGTACCTGTTCGGGCTCGCCTATGCGGCGGCGGGGATCACGTACTGGAGCGCGGTGGCGCTGGGGCTGTAGGCTCTTCTTGTGCCCCGGCGGAGGCCGGGGTCCAGTTGCGGTGCGCCTTGGAAGCGTCCGCGCCCTCGCCAACACCTTCCCGACTGGGCCCCGGCCTGCGCCGGGGTACAGGGGAGGGGTTAGTCCGGCATGTCCTCACGCCTCGCCCCGTCGAGGGTGCGCTCGGCTCGGCTCCGGTCCTGCGCCTCCGCCGCCTTCTGCGCCTTGGTGCGGCCGAAGCGGTGGCGGTTGGCGTCGGCCTCTGCTGCCTTTTCGGCGCGAGCGCGTGCCTTACGCGCGCGGTTCAGGTTGATGATCTCGGCCATGCCGCCTAGTCTAGCGCACCCGCGCCGGCCGGCATACGTCGCTGCGACCGATCGCCCCGCGCGCCCGCATTTTCAAAGTTAATGGAGACATCATGGCCGGCAGCGTCAACAAGGTCATTCTGGTCGGCAACCTGGGCCGCGATCCGGAGTCGCGCAGCTTCCAGAACGGCGGCAAGGTGGTGAACCTGCGCATCGCCACGTCCGAATCGTGGAAGGATCGCAACTCGGGCGAGCGCAAGGAAAAGACCGAGTGGCATTCGGTTGCGATCTTCAACGAAGGCCTCGCGAACGTCGCCGAGCGTTTCCTGCGCAAGGGATCGAAGGTCTACATCGAAGGCCAGCTCCAGACCCGCAAGTGGCAGGACCAGAACGGCCAGGACAAATACTCGACCGAGATCGTGCTGCAGGGCTTCAACTCGGTGCTGACCATGCTCGACGGTCCGGGCGGCGGCCAGGGTGGCGGCGGCGGTAGCCGCGGTGGCGACGACTTCGGCGGTGGCGATGATTTCGGCGGCGGCTCGGGCGGTCGCGGCGGCAGCTTCAACAGCGGCGGCGGGCGCAGCGGCGGTGGTGGTGGCCGCTCGGGCGGCGGCAGCAGCGGCGGTGGTTTCGGTGGTGGCTTCGGCGACGACCTGGACGACGACGTGCCGTTCTGATCGCGGTTGCGATGGGAACGAAGAAGGGGGCCGCGGCCCCCTTTTTTGTGCCTGCGATACGCCCGGCAAGATCCGTATCCCTGCGCAGGCAGGGATCCAGGGCCAAGCAGGACAACGGCTGTTGGCGCCCGGGATCCTGGGCTCCTGCCTTCGCAGGAGCACGGGAGAGGGGAGGCAGGCGGGTGCCCCAGTCAGGCGACACCGCAACTGGGCCCCGGCCTTCGCCGGGGTACAGTTGCGTGCGGAGCCCCCTAGCGCCGCAGCAGGAACACCGCGTGTTCGGCGCGGAAGTTGGCGGCGGCGGCGCTGGTGCGGCGGTCGCCTTTGAGGAACCAGGCGTCCTCCACGGTGATCCCGCGCGCTTTCACGAAGGCGCGGAAGTCGTCGATGGTGACGTGGTGGATGTTCGGCGTCTCGTACCACGGCACCGGCAGCAGCCGGGTGACCGGCATCCGCCCGCCCCACAAGAGGGACGCGCGCACCCGCCAATGGGCGAAGTTCGGGAAGGACACGAACGCGCGGCGGCCGATCCGCAGCAGATGGTCGAGCACCACATGCGGGCGCATCGTCGTCTGCAGCGTCTGGCTGAGGATCGCATAGTCGAAGCTCGCGTCCGGATAGCCGGCAAGATCAGTGTCGGCGTCGCCCTGCACCACCGACAGGCCGCGTGCGACGGCGGCGGCGACGTTGCCGGGGTCGATCTCCAGCCCGCGCGCGTCTACGTGGCGGCTGTCGCGCAAGGCTGCCATCAGCGCGCCGTCGCCGCAGCCGACGTCGAGCACGCGCGCGCCCTCTGCCACGTTGGCGGCGATGACGGCGAGGTCGGGGCGAAGTGTCGTCATGCGCGACCCCAGGTGAGGAAGCCGTGCACCACCCGGTCGAGCTCAGGCGATTCGAGCAGAAAGGCGTCGTGGCCGAAGGGGCTGGAGAGCTCGACGAAGCTGGCGCGGGCGCCGGCGGCGTTCAATGCCTGCACCATCACCCGCGACTCTGCGGTCGGGTAGAGCCAGTCGGTGTCGAAGCTGACGATGCAGAAGCGCGTGGCGGTGTCGCGGAACGCGTTGGCGAGCATGCCGCCATGTTCCTCGGCGAGGTCGAAATAGTCGAGCGCGCGGGTGATATAGAGATAGGAGTTGGCATCGAACCGGTCGGTGAAGGCGAGGCCCTGGTGCCTGAGATAGCTTTCGACCTGGAAGTCGGCGTCGAAGCCGAAGGTCTTGGCGCCGGCCTGTCCGTCCGGGCGCGCCTGGAGGCGGCGGCCGAACTTGGCGGTGAGCCCGGCCTCCGAGAGATAGGTGATGTGCGCGGCCATGCGCGCGACGGCGAGGCCGGCGGCGGGCGGGTCGCCGCTCTCGTAATAGGCGCCGTTGCGCCATTTCGGGTCGGCCATGATCGCCTGGCGACCGACCTCGTGGAAGGCGATGTTCTGGGCGGAATGGCGCGCGGTGGCGGCGATTACCACCGCTGCCTCGACGCGTTCGGGATAGGTGGCGGCCCAGGACAGCGCCTGCATCCCGCCCATCGAGCCGCCCACCACGGCCGCGAGGCGGTCGACGCCGAGATGGTCGAGCAGCAGCGCCTGCGCGCGCACCATGTCGCGGATGGTGATGACTGGGAAAGCCATGCCCCATTGCTCGCCCGTCGTGGGATCGATCGAGGCGGGGCCGGAGGAGCCCATGCAGCTGCCGAGCACGTTGGAGCAGATCACGAACCAGCGGTCGGTGTCGATCGGCTTGCCGGGGCCGACCATACGCGTCCACCAGCCGGGCTTACCGGTGACGGGATGGTCGGAGGCGAGATACTGGTCGCCGGTCAGCGCATGGCAGACCAGCACGGCATTGTCCGCCGCGGGCGACAGCGTGCCATAGGTCTCATAGCCGATCTCGACCGCAAGCAGCGACGCGCCGCCGTCGAGCGGCAGCGGGCCGGCAAGCCGCGCCCGGCGGCGCAGACCGAAGCGTTCGTCCGACATGCTAGCCCTGTTGGCTCACCGGCCGCTCAGCGCGTCCAGGGTGGGACGGATGCCCGAGAGGTCGTAGCCGGCGCCCGCGGCCTTTTCGACCAGTTCGGCGGAGTCGCCGCCGGCCTTGGCTTCGGCAAGCGCCCACAGGTTGCAGGAGCGCGTGCCCGAGCGGCAATAGGCGAGTACCGGGCCGTCTGCGGCATCGAGCGCGGCGCGCATCGCGTCGAGCTGGCCGTGGCCGAAGCCGGCGTGGGTCACGGGAATGGCGGTGTAGGCGAGGCCGGCGGCTTCGGCTGCCGCCTGGATCTCGGCACCGGAGGGCTGGCCCGGCTCCTCGTCGTCGGGGCGGTTGTTGACGATCGCGGCGAAGCCCGCCGCGGCGATGTCCGCCATCTGGTCAGGGAGGATCTGGGGGGCGACGGAGACCTTGCTGTCGATGGTGCGGATCATGCTGCCTCGCGGATGACCTGGAGAAAGGCGTCGCCATACGCCTCCAGCTTGCGCGCGCCAACGCCGGTGATGCGGCCGAGCGCCTGAAGGCTCGACGGGCGCATGGTCGCCATGTCGCGCAGCACCGAGTCGTGGAAGATGACGTAGGGCGGCACCGACGCCTCTTCGGCAAGCTCACGACGGCGGCGGCGCAGCGCCTCGAACAGCGGATTGCCGATCGGGTTGGGGGTGGCGCCGGCAGCACCGCGGCGGCGGCGCTCGCGCTTGGGCGGGAGGACGAGCTTGAGGGTCGCTTCGCCTTTCAGCAGGCCGCGCGCGCCGGGGCCGAACTCCAGCCCGCCGTGCGGATTGGCGCGGATGGCGTCGCGCAGCAGCAGGGCGCGGGCGACGGGTTTGAGGAGATGCGCTTCCTCCGCCTCGACGATGCCCCATACCGACAGCGCCTCATGGCCGTTGGTCATGCTGCGCTCGGTCGACTGGCCCTGGAGCACCTGCTCGATATAGCCGACGCCGAACATCTGGCCGGTGCGGAACACCGCCGACAGGAACTTGCGCGCCGTTTCGGTCGCGTCGACGGCGGCGGGCGGATTTAGGCAATTGTCGCAGTTGCCGCAGGTGTCGGGCGGCGTCTCACCGAAGTGGGCGAGCAGGATCGCGCGGCGGCAGCCGGCGGTCTCGACCAGCGCGCCGAGCGCATTGAGGCGCGCGCGTTCGCCGGGCTGGCGCTCGGGCTCGACCTCGCCGATGCGCTGGCGGGCGCGCGCGAAGTCGTCGGCGCCCCAGAACAGATGCGCGACCGCCGGGTCGCCGTCGCGGCCGGCGCGGCCGGTTTCCTGGTAATAGCCCTCGATCGACTTGGGCAGGCCGGCGTGGGCGACGAAGCGGACGTCGGGCTTGTCGATGCCCATGCCGAAGGCGACGGTGGCGACCATCACCATGTCCTCGCTTGCGACGAAATCGGCCTGGTTGCGCTGGCGGACGGCGGGATCGAGCCCGGCGTGATAGGCGCGGACCTCGCGCTTGGGCGTCGAGAGTGCTGCCGCCAGCCGCTCGGTCGCGGCGCGGGTGGGGGCGTAGACGATGCCGGGGCCGGGATGTTCGGCGAGGATGTCGGCGATCTGCCGCGTGGTGTTGTCGCGCGGGGTAATCGCATAGCGGATGTTGGGCCGGTCGAAACCGGCGACGATCATCCCCTCTTCGGGAATGCCCAGCTGTTCGAGGATGTCGGCGCGGGTATGCGCGTCCGCGGTGGCGGTGAGCGCGAGGCGCGGCACATCCGGGAACTGGTCGAACAGCGGGCGCAGCAGGCGATAGTCGGGGCGGAAGTCGTGGCCCCATTCGCTGACGCAATGCGCCTCGTCGATCGCGAACAGGCTGAGCGGCGCCTGGGCGAGCAGGTCGCGGAAGTAGCTGCCGGATGCGCGTTCGGGCGCGACGTAGAGCAGGTCGAGTTCGCCGGCGCGGAAGCGGGCGATCGTTTCCTGCCGGTTTTCGTCCACCGAGGTGAGGGTGGCGGCGCGGATGCCGACCGCGGTGGCCGCGCGCAGCTGGTCGTGCATCAACGCGATGAGCGGCGAGATGACGACGCAGGTGCCGTCGAGCACTACCGAGGGCAGCTGGTAGGTGAGCGACTTGCCGGCGCCGGTGGGCATCACCGCGAGGGTGCGCTGGCCGGCGAGCACCCGTTCGACCACCTGGCCCTGGACACCGCGAAAGCCGGGGAAGCCGAAGGTCGACTGGAGAACGGACACGGGATCGGCGGGCATGGGGGCGCTGTAGCGGGCGGGGTCGGGGCGTGTCGAGGTTTTGGGGTGGTTTCCCGCTCCCGTTCCCTTCTGCTTCGTACCCCGGTGGAGGCCGGGACCCAGGTGGGGAACGGCAGCGATGGAGCTGGGACGTCTCCCAACTGGGCCCCGGCCTTCGCCGGGGTACGAGCCAGTGGGCTGACCTAAACCCCGCCGATCGCGGCCTCCACCACCGCGGGTCGCGCCTCTTCCTCCAGCTGTTCGAAGGTGCATTGGCGGGGTGCCTTGTCGGGGCGCCAGCGCAGGAGGGCGGTGCCGTGGCGGAAGCGGTGGTCGGTGATCTGGTCGTAGCGGACCTCCACCACCAGTTCGGGGCGGAGCGGCTGCCATTGTGCGGAGCGTTCGGTCGACCAGCGGCTGGGGCCGCCGGGCGCGTCGCCGGTGAAGCCGGGGGCCTCGACCAGCGCCTCCAGCCTGGCGGTGAGTTCGGGGCGCTCGGCCGCCGGGATGCCGCTGGTGAAGCCGACATGGTGGAGGAGGCCGGCATCGTCGTAGAGGCCGAGCAGCAGCGACCCGACTTCCTGCGCCGCGCTGGCGTAGCGGAAGCCGCCCACTACGCAATCGGCGGTGCGCAGGCGCTTCACTTTGACCATCGCGCGCTCGCCGGGGCGGTAGGGCTCGGCGAGCGGCTTGGCGACGACGCCGTCGAGCGCGCTGCCGGTGCCGCCGAGCCAGCGGCGGGCGACTGCCGGATCATCGGTGACGGGCGAGAGGCGAAGCGTCGGTGAGCGGTGGCGGGCGTGGAAGCGCTCCAGCGCGGCGCGGCGTTCGGAGAGGGGACGGTCGGCCAGGGTCTCGCCGTCCGCGGCGAGGCAGTCGAACAGCATCAGGCGGGCGGGGGTCTCTGCGGACAGGCGGCGGATGCGGCTTTCGGCGGGGTGGAGGCGCAGCTGGAGCGCGCCGAAGGAGAGGGTGGGGCCGACCGGAATCAGCAGCTCGCCGTCGAGGACGAAGTCGCCGGGAAGCTCGGCTAGGGCGGCGGCGACTTCGGGGAAATAGCGGGCGAGCGGCTTTCCCGACTTGGACCAGAGCAGCACGGCGCCGCCCTGCTTGACCGCGAGGCAGCGGAAGCCGTCCCACTTGGGCTCGAACTGCCAGCCGGGGCCGTCCGGCAGCTCGGCGGCGAGCTTGGCTTCCATCGGTTCGAGTGGGGCGGGATCGGCCATGAAGGAGAAAACGCAGCAAGGCGCGGAATCGTCCAAGTCCCCGCATCGTTTCGGCTGGCGTCCCGCCATTCTCCCGCTAGTCTGTTGGGAAACGGGGGGAAATGATGAAGCATTCGCGGTGTGGTTTGGCGTTGAGCGTGCTGGCGTTGCTGTCGGCCTGTGGCGGTAACGACGGCGGCGTCTTGGGCGGATCGGTGACGACGCCGGCGCCGAGCCCCACGCCGACCCCGACCCCCACGCCCACCCAGACCGCGGGCTGCTCGCTGCGGGAGCGGCAGGACTGGGCGGCCGCGCAGCTCAACGAATGGTACCTGTTCCCCGAGACGCTGCCGGCGCGGCTGGACCCGACGCCCTATGCGAGCGTCGATGCCTATGTCGACGCGCTGACCGCCACCGCGCGGGCGCAGGGACGCGACCGGTTCTTCACCTATCGCACCTCGATCGCGGAGGAGGATGCCTATTATGATGCCGGGTCGAGCGCCGGCTACGGCTTCCGCCTGGGGCTGACCAGCGACGGCCGGCTGTTCGTGACCGAGGCGTTCGAGGACGCGCCGGCACTGGCTGCGGGGATCGACCGGGGCACCGAGATCGTCGCGATCGGGACGAGCACGGGCACGCTCCGGACGGTCGCCAGCCTGATGAGCAACGGCGGGACCGACGCGCTCGACGAGGCGCTGGGGGCGAGCGCGGCGGGCACCCGGCGGGTGATGCAGGTCCGCGACGCATCGGGCACCCGCAACGTGACGGTGGCCATGGCCGACTTCGAGCTGCAGCCGGTGTCGAACCGCTATGGCGCCAAGGTGCTGAACGACGGCGGACGGCGGGTCGGCTACCTGAACCTTCGCACCTTCATCAACACCGCCGACCCGCAGCTGCGCCAGGCCTTCGCCAGTTTCCGCGCCCAGGGCGTCACCGAACTGGTGGTGGACCTGCGCTACAACGGCGGCGGGCTGATCAGCATCGCCGAGCTGATGGGCGACCTGATGGGTGCCAACCGCCGGACCAGCGAGGTGTTCACCAAGGTGAGCTTCCGCGCCTCCAAGTCCGAGAACGACGAGGCCCGCACCTTCGCGCCCCAGCCCCAATCGATCGCCCCGACCCGCGTCGCCTTCATCGGCACCGGCGGCACGGCATCCGCCAGCGAGATGGTGATCAACGGCTTCGTGCCGTACCTGGGCACCGGCATGGCGCTGGTGGGGACCAACACCTATGGCAAGCCGGTCGGCCAGGTCGCGCTCGACCGGAGCGCCTGCGACGACCGGCTGCGAGTGGTCGCGCTGGCGGTGCAGAATGCCGACGGCAACGCCAACTACTACAACGGCCTCGCGAACACCGTGCCCGCCACCTGCGAGGCGCCGGACGACATCAGCTATCCGCTGGGCGACCCGCGCGAGGCGTCGCTGCGCCAGGCGCTCGACTTCCTGGCCGGGCGCAGCTGCAGCCCGATCCTGGGCATGGCCGCGACGGCAAGCGGCCAGCGCACGGCCGGGCTGGGCCGGGCGCCCGAGCGGCAGCTTCTGAGGCCCGCGCGCCCGACGCCGGCGCAGCGCGAGGTGCCCGGGCTCTTCTGAGGCCCCTCTTGCGAGGGCCCCCATCGGGGCCGGCACCCCGCGCCGGCTGGCGGCTTACGAGGCCTGCATCTCTGCGGCGCGGTTGATGCGGGCTTCGGCGAGGTCGGTGAGCTTGGCGTCCGTCGCCTTTTCCTCGGCGAGGTTCTCGTCGAGGACGGCGGCGCAGTCGGAGCGGCCGAGCTCGCGCGCCCAGGCGATCAGCGTGCCGTACTGGGCGATCTCATAATGCTCGACCATCTGCGCGCCGAAGGCGAGGGCGGCGTCGAGCACCTGCTTGTCGTCGATGTCGGCCGCGGTCGCGTTCGCCGCCTTGATGATGCCGTCGATCGCGGGGCACTTGGTCTCGTCCGCCTCGACGCCGTGCATGCGGAACACCTGCTCCAGCCGGGTGCGCTGGCCTTCGGTCTCGCGCAGGTGCTGCTGGAAGCCGGCCTTGAGCGTGGGGTCGGTCGCCATCTCGATCATCTGGGGCAGCGTCTCCAGGATCTGGCGTTCGGCATAATAGATGGTCTTGAGGCCGTGGACGAACAGGTCGTCGAGCGTGTGGGTATCGGCTCCGAAGAGGCTCATGGCGAAAGCTCCTGGGGTTCGTGGGACGCTCCCTGCACATTTGCCGCGGGGGCGTGCCGGGGAAACGCACGGATGTGCCGGCGGTGCCGTTGAAATTATGCGGTTTTTCGCACGGCTGGGCGATGTTGCGGCGCGGAAGGTTAGGCAAAGGTTAGGCCAAGAACGGGCGCCGCTCACGGTGCGGGATCGCGGCGGCGGCCGGTGCGGTCGCGCCGCCCGCCGCCGAGCGGCGCGGGGCGGGCGAGCGCGGCCGGGATGGTCGCCTCCCGCGCAGGTGGCACGTAGCGCTCGCGATCGAGATCGGGATGGGCGCGGTAGAGGTCTGCCATGGCGCCCGCGCTTTCGAGCGCCTGGGCCAAGCGCTCGGGCGGCATGCGCAGGTGCGGATCGGCCGGCGGCACCGGGCCGAGCGCAGCCATCGCCTGGGCAAGCGCTGGCGGTGCGCGACGGGGCGTGGCGGCGGGGGCGGCAGGGCGCGCCGGCGGAGTGCGCTGCGGCCGCTCGACGCCGCCGAACCGCTCCGGCCGATAGGCGCGCAACAGGAACATCAGCAGGCGATCGTTGACCTGGCGGCGCGCGCCGATGCGGCAGCCGTCGCGGTCGAACACGGGCACCTCCACGCCTTCGAGCGCGCGGGAAAAGGCGACGGCAGCGAGATGGGCGGCGGCGGCATCGAGCGCGGCGTCCCAGGCGCGCGCGAAGCTCTCCGCGCCGGGTGCGCGGCGCAGGCGGTAGGCGCTCTGCACCGACATATCGACCGCTTCGCACGCGGCGGTGACGAGGCCGGTGTCGGCCAGCGCCTCGACGAAGCGGCGCTGCACGTCCGGCGACCAGCCGTCCGCGCGGGGGCGGCGCGCGACCGGGCGCCATTCATAGTCGTCGGGGTCGAAGCCGTGCGCGTCGCGCGATGAGCCGGGCGGCTGGGCCGCGGGCTGGGGGGCGAGGGTATCGCAGGCCGAGGGGCCGGCGGTTGCGGCGGGCGGGGTGGCAGGATCGCGCATCCGGGAGGATACACCAGAAACGCAGCCTGTAGGACAGGGCTCGCGTTGACATTGGACAGGACGTTGCCCAACTTCGGCGCATGCAGGCAGTCAGCTATTCCGAAGCACGCGAGAATCTAAAGGCGATGATCGACAAGGTCGTCGCGGACCGCGCGCCGCTCGCCATCACCCGCCAGCGCGGCGAGGGGGCGGTGCTGATTTCGGCAAGCGAATGGGCGTCGATCGAGGAGACGCTCTACCTGCTCCGCTCCCCGGCCAATGCCAAGCGGCTGCTGGAGGCAGTGCGCGGTTTCGAGGCGGGTGAGGAAGGCGTGCCGCTCCCGTGAAAGTCTCCTTCTGGCCGACGGCGTGGGACGACTATCGCCATTGGCAGGAGCATGACGCGAAGCTGACGGACAAGATCAACGCGCTGATCGAGGAATGCCGGCGCCATCCTTTCAAGGGTACGGGCAAGCCCGAGCCGCTGGGCGGCAATCTGGCCGGCTGGTGGTCGCGCCGGATCAGCCACGAGCATCGGCTGGTGTATCGGATCGCAGGGTCCGGTGCGGAGCAGGTGCTGCAGGTGGCGCAGTGCCGCTACCACTATTGAGGTCGCCTTGGCGCTGACGCGCTAGCGGACCTGGCGGACCTCCAGGCTGCCGGCGGGGAGCGGCTGGCAGAGCTCGGCGGCGGGGACGGCGGGGTCGAGCCAGCGGGCGCAGCGATCGAGCGGGAGCACCACGACCTGGCGGTGGTGATAGGGCGCGACGTCGGCGCCGGGCGGGCAGGTGAGCATCGACCAGGCCTCTCCCACCTGGGGATCGCTGCGCCAGATGCCGGCGATGCAGAACCAGGGCTGGTCGCGCAGGGAAAAGGCCCATTTGGACTTGGGCACGCGCTTGGGCTTCTTCTCGCCGGGCGGGGGTGCGGGCGGATCGGTGAATTCGAAGAAGCCGTCGACCGGGATCAGGCAGCGGCTGGCATGCGCGATCTGCCGCCCGTCGGAGCGGAAGTTGTAGACCGGCTTGCCGCCCGGGCCGGGCCAGCTCCAGCGGCGGGTGACCATCTCCGCTTCGTTTGGCGCGTCGGCGGCGGGGCGGATGATTTCCACCCGGTCGGTGATCTTGAAGCCTTCGAGCGGCGCGAAGTTGGGAATGCCCTCCGGAAAGCGCAGGGGCACGCGCAGGTCGTGCCAGTCGTCGCGGAGCTGGCCGATCTGGGTGCGGCGATAGGCTTCGTTGCACATGGGGGTGGCGTAGCGTGGTGGGGTGCGGTTGGGGAGGGGGAGCCAACCGGACATGCGTCACAATCCAAACCTCGCTTATGGCGAAAAACCACGCGGTGCCACTGCCATCGTCACCATGCCGTGCTTCATGCGAGTAACACTTGCACTGTATTCTTAAATCGCGTCTCTAAGGAAAACCGGTAGAGAATCTAAGGGGGTGGTATGAATAACGGGCATGTTAGCGATCATGTGTCGAGTTCCGCTGATAAGTATCCGATTTATGAAGGTTATGCCAAAAATCTAGAAAGCCTGATTAGAACGATACTTTTGTCGAAAAGAATACCATTTCACATCGTAGAAAGTAGGGCAAAAGCCGTACAAAGCTTTAGAGACAAGATATCACGACGTGGAAAAAAGTATGTAAACCCACTCGAGGACATCACCGACCTTTGCGGATGCAGGATAATAACCTATTATCAAGACGACTGCTCTGCCGTTGCAGACCTGATAAAGTCCGAGTTTGAGGTGATAGAAGAAGAGCTGTCACATCAGCCGTCTCACTTAGAAAGTGACCGGTTTGGTTATATATCATCGCACTACATAATAAAAATGAGAGAAGATCGTGCCCATTTAATTGAGTGGAGTCCGTATTCTTCTCTAATAGCAGAAGTGCAAGTGAGAACCGTTATTCAGCACGCATGGTCGGCGGTCTCCCATGCGATACAGTATAAAGAGGAGACTCAAGTTCCGTCACTGCTCCAAAGGCGGTTATATCGAATTGCTGGACTGTTTGAGCTGGACACCCGCAAAAACCGCGTATTTTGAAGCGGTCCGTCCGGCGAGGACATTGTTCGATGTTGCGGGACCATGATGGGCGCGCTGTCAGTCTCCTTCCGGCGGTATTTCGGGCTGTG
>NZ_JAKRNR010000042.1:0-21073 GCF_022346685.1 Sphingomonas sp. ACRSK
GCCGCTGACTGGATGCACGCTCAGCAGCCTCAGTCCGAGGAGATCGCAGCATGAAACCGGGTCGGGAAAATGCTGCTGGAATTCACATTGGGGCTGGACTGTCAGGATATGTCGCCGAACTGGGTGCGGCGTTCGTAAGCGGCGCGATCGGCATCAAGCTCCACGACCGGGAGGACCATGCCGCCTATCTGGCGAGTTGGTTGCAGGCGCTGCGCAACGACAAAAGGTGCATCTTCACCGCCGCCACACAGGCACAGGCCGCGGCCGACTGGCTGTTGAGCCGGATGGGCGCGGAGAGCGCGGCTCCCATGGAGGAGGCTGCCTGAGATAGCCTCCGGCCATCCCCGGCTCCTGCAGGGGCCGGGGATCATGGCGGGCGCTCGCGGGCGAGCGGTCGGGCCGCGCCGCTCCCTAGCGTGACCGGCGCCGGCGCTTTCAGCGCCGGTGATCCGCTGGATCGGATCGCGGCCCGAATAGAGGTTCAGGAGGAGCTTGACCCTGCTTCAGGTTTTAATTGAATCCTCATGCGCCCACGCATATATCGGACGCAACATGGCCGTCCCCGCTGTTGCCGCTGGCATCAAGGGGCGGCCTTCTTCATATCTGGGCCGGATGCTTCCGCCCTATACCAAACCCCATCTCAGTTTCGCCGACCAGCTCGCCCTCCTCGTGCAGCGCGGCTTGGTCGTGACCGACCCGGCCAGGGCGATCCTCCATCTTCAGCGGATCGGCTATGGGCGCCTCACGCCCTATTGGCAGCCGTTCCAGCAGCTCGTCCCCGATCCCAATGATGCGACGCGGACGATCCGCACCGAGCAGTTCCGGCCAGGCGCCGAGTTCCGCCACGCGGTCGATCTCTACCTGTTCGACAAGCAGCTCCGCCTTCTCTTCCTCGACGCGATCGAGCGGATCGAGGTCGCGCTGCGCGTGGATCTCGCGCACGCGCTGGGCAAGCGCGATCCCTTTGCCCACCGCTCCACCGCCTTTCTCGACGCTCGTCGTGCCAACCATGCGATGCCCGGAGGGGGCACCCGGCACCAGAGTTGGCTCGCCAAGGCAGATGGCGCGATCGCCCGCTCCAAGGACGACTGGATCAAGGAGTTCTACGCCACCTACAGTCCGCCCGTGCCCATCTGGATGGCGGTCGAGGCATGGGATTTCGGCACCTTGTCTTGGTTGCTCGAAATGGCGCACCCCAATGATCGTGCCGCCATCGCCAAGCGCTATGGGCTTCTTCCCAACACTCTGGTGAGCTGGATCAAGACGCTCGCGTTCGTGCGCAACATCAGCGCGCATCACGCCCGTCTTTGGAACGCGGGCATCATCAATCAGCCGCTGGTGCCCAAGCCGTTCGAGGCACCGCAGCTCGTCCATATCGGCAGCGATCTCCATCGTCGCACGCGCGTCTATGGTGCCGCAGTGGTCGCGAGCTACTTCGTCGGGCGGATCAATCCCGGGACATCCTGGCCCGCCCGCATGAAAGGTCACTGGCAGGCGTTCCCGGCCATGCCGTTCGCAAGTCCCATCCAAGGCGGCTTCTTGGCCGGTTGGGACGCAGAAGCGATCTGGGCCTGATTTAAGCCTCAGCGGGCGCGACCCTGCCGGGCACGGCTCTATCGGCGTCTGCGCGCCGACCGAGCCACCGTGCCGGCGTCTCGGCCCATATGGGTGACGATCCTCGCGTGAGGTGTGCCACGTGGCACACCTATGGCCCCGCGCCTTCGCGCGGTACGTAGCCGATCAAGCGCCGCGGCCCTCCCCCGGAGGCCCGCAGACGCGGGGAACACCAAGGGCTGCTGCCCTTTCGTTCCCGAAGCAAAATCGACAGCCCCGTGTGGTCCGCCAAGTACGGCACCCGACGCCTTGTCGGCGTCGGCCGCACTAGGGCGGCCTGCCCGCGGCAGGCCATCGATTTCGCTCCTCCCTCCCCGTCCCGCTCCTCGCCGGAGAGGCAGACCCGGTTGCAGCGGCAACCGGCTGCGCCTCGAAAGAAGGAGAAAGGACAATGGCTTACACCCGATACACCGGCGACCCGTACTGGAAGCGGGCGAAGTCCCCCGGCACCAGCGCGGACGGCACCCCATACGCCAAGGGCGAGCGCGTGTTCTTCTATCCGCGCACCGGCGTCACCTACGCAGGCGGCAGCGCGCAGCGCGCCTCGGCCGAGTTCGACGAACTCGCAAGCCTCGAAGGCTGACCCCTCCCCAGCAAATTCCATCGAGATCATGGAGCACATCATCATGGCTATCATCCATCCCAAGCTCTCCCAGCTTCGCCTCTCCCCGCTCAACCAGCGCCGCGTGAAACCGTCTGCCGTTGAAGCGATGGCCGACGATATCGAGGCACACGGTCTGTTGCAGAACCTCGTTGCCTATGAGGACGAGGGCCTGTTGTGGGTCTTCGCCGGAGGGCGGCGCTACCGCGCGCTCAAAATCTTGGTGAAGCGCAAAGGCATCAAGAGCAGCGACACCTTTCCCGTCGAGTTGCGGACCAAGGAGGAAGCGATCGAGCTGTCGCTGGCCGAGAACTTCCAGCGCGAGGACATGCACCCCGCCGACAGCATCCGCGCCTTCGCCGCACTCCGCGACACCGGCATGGACGCCGAGGACATCGCGGCCCGGTTCGGTCAGGCAGTCAGCTTCGTCTACAAGATGCTCCGCCTGTCCGCGCTCGCCCCGGCGCTGATCGACCTGATTGCCAAGGACCAGTTGAGCCTCGAGGCGGCGCGCGCGCTCACCCTCACCGACGATCACGACCAGCAGATCAAGGTCTGCAAGGCGGCGAACGGTCACGCCCACACCATCCGCCGGATGCTCACTACCGAGAAGGTGGACACCACCAGCGGCGCATTCCTGTTCGTCGGGCGGGACGCCTATGAAGCCAAGGGCGGCACGATCACCATCGACCTGTTCAGCCAAGGGGCCGAAGGCTTCGCGGACGACCCCGAGCTTGTGCGGGAACTGGCGGAAGAGAAGCTGGACGCCATCGCCGACGAGTATCGCGCCATCGGGTGGCACGAAGTCCGCGCAAGCTTGGAACGCCCTTACGACCTCTACATGAAGGGCAGCATGTACCCGGCGACCCGCGAGCCGACCGAGGCCGAAGCGACGAGGCTTGCCGCGATCGATGCCGAGATCGAGGCTATCGCACAGGCCGAAGGCGAGGAGAGCACCCGTATCGATGCACTGTCGGACGAGCGGGACGCGATCACCGAAGGCTTGCGCGCCTTCAATCGCGAGCAGGTGGCGGTGGGCGGCGTTGCCCTATGGGTCGCGCACGACGGATCGCTTGGGCGTGGCTTCTATCGTGCCAAGGCCGAGCCCAAGCCCAAGGCCAGCCATGACGGTTCCGCCCCGCGCTACAGCAACAGCCTGCTCACCGACCTTTCCCGCATCAAGACCCGGATCGTGCAGGAGGCGGTCGCAGCCGATCCGGCGCTGGCGCTCGACATCATGCTGGACAGCCTCGCAGGCCAATTGCTCCACGGCGCGCACAGCTTCCAGATGGCGTTGGAGATGCAGGCCAAGGCCGTGGCGACCGACGTACCAGACGAGTTGATGGCGACCAGCGATGTGCGTTCGGTCGAGGACATGATGGCAACCCGCTTCGCCTCCATTCCCGCGGAAGGCCGGTTCGAGGCGATCCGCGCCATGAGCGCCGACGACAAGATGGCCCTGTTGGCGGGGTTGGTCGCGATGACGGTAGACGGCACGGTGTTCGCGGGCGGCTCCCCGGGACAGCGCCACCATCACTTCGAGCAAATCGCGCGCGCGAGCGGGGTGGACATCGCCGCCCGTTGGTCCGCCCCCATCGGCCTGTTCGACAAGATGCGCCGTGCCGCCCTGATCGATCTGTTGCGCGAGGAGGCGGGCGCGCCGAGTGCCGAGAACTGTGCGACCATCAAGAAGAAGGCCGACCTTGCGGTGAACGTGTCCGAGCGGTTGCCCGCCCATTGGCTTCCCGCCCCGATGCGGATCGGCGCGTTCGATCAGCCCGAGCGCGGCCCCGAAGATTTCGACCCGGAGAGCTTCGACGGCGAGGACGAGGACAGCGAAGTCGAGGACATGGAGGCCGACGAACTGGCGTGACAGCAAGGCGGGGGGGGGGCGGTGATGATCGGACCACCCTTCCTTCTCCCATTCCGCGTGAGGCGGCCCGTCGCCCCGGCGCGCCAGCCCTGATGGGCTGGCGCGCCCGCAGCCCTTTCAGGTCCGCGAGGCGCCGCCCGGCACAAGGCCGGACGGCGCCGTGGCGACTTGGTATCCGGCTCGTCGGCTCCGGCGCCCTGGCTCAGGCTATGCCGATTTTGCCTTCCAGATCTCCTCGCACATGATCGTGGACGAGCTTGGTCAGTGACGGCTCGTCCATCTCGACGAGAACCTCCGACAGCTTCTCGCCCGGCTGAGCCCCGGGTGCGAAGGACGGGCCGTAGATCTTGCGCAAGGTGCTCACCAGCGTGTTGCCGTGCTTCCGGCTAATCTCGCCGTTCTTGTCGCGGTGACGCCCGTGCAGGCCTGGTTGTTGCATCGATTGTTCTCCCTGACGGTGCGAACTGTGCGCGCAGTGCAGTGTTCCCATCAGCCATGCTCTGCGGACTCTAACCCGCGTGAAGATGTGCCACGTGGCACACCTGCTGCCTGTCTTTCGCCGATTGCCGATCCGCGTCGAGGAGTGCCAGCAGGTCGCCCAAGGCACGCCTCCGATAGGCGTTGAACCAGCGTCGCCGACGATGCTCGGCCGCGTCGTGAATCATGTGGCAGCGCTGGCAGAGCGCGGCGAGATTGCGCGGTCCGTTGTCGGTCGGATCGTGGTTGAGGTGTGCACAGGCGATATAGACCCGCGTGGTCCGCACGATTGCTGCGAGGTCCGCGCCGGCCACGCGGACGCGGCGCCCCCGCCCGTCGCGCCATTGCCGGCGCTCGGCATCCCACCAGCGCCCGTCGCCCAGGTGGAAGACGCGAGCCCCGTGCGGACGCCGGCAATGCTCGCACCGACCCTTCGCACGCCCGAACCGGATCAGCCGCGACAGCTCGGGCCAGTCGATCGGGTAGAGCCAGCGATGTTCGGCCATGATCGGCATGATGATTCTATGAGTCAGACAAGACGAGAACGAAAGCAGAAAATCCGAGCGGCCGTGCGGAGATCCGCCCCGCGTATCGTTCGCCGCGCGCACTCGCGTGCGCTCGACGCCTAGGGAACGCCAAGGGCGCCGCCCTTTCGTTCCCGAACGACAATCGTGCCGCCCGTGTAATCCGCCGAGCGCGGCACCCGGCCCGTCGGTGCCGGCCACGCTAGGGCGGCTCGCCCGCGCCAGCGGCAAGATTCTCGCTCCCCCTCCCCATCCCGTCCTCGCCGGACAGGCAGGGCCGTGAGGCCGAGCGGCCTTGCGGCCCATGCCAACAAGGAGGATCACCACATGCCGACCCCAGAGCAGACCGACACCATCCGCAGCCTCAACGACGTGGCGCGTGCCAACCCGGGCCTAGCCAGTCTCGCCAACGTCACGATGGGTTCCAGGCTCTCCCCGAGCTGGATCGTCTCGCCGCGCTCGTCGCGATCATGCGCTTTGCCAAGTTCGACGGCGACAATGACCCTTATGGCGAGCACGATTTCGGCGCGGTCTATAAGCTCGCAAGCGGACCGTGGACGGAGGACCGTCCGGCCGACGCCGAGACGATCGCGCAGACCGTGTTCTGGAAGATCGACTATTACGACCCGAGCCTCACCTACGGCAGCGAAGCACCATGGGACGAGCGGCTAACCAAGCGCGTGCTCACCATCATGCTAGCGAGCGAATACTAACTCCATCGGAGCCCAAAATCGGGCGCGCGGCGCCCGGTTTTGGGGCACCTGACCCATAAGGGTTAGGCAGTGATTTGTTGAGGAATCGCGTCGTTGAGAGTAGGTTAACGATGAAAGGATGCGACATGGCCCAGATCGATCTCGACATGCTGCGCGAGCGCATCCGCTCGATGGACTTCCATCGCGGCACTCCCGATGAGATCGTGCTCTGGCGCGAGGACGTCGCCGAGGCGCGCGCCAACCTCGTCATCGAGGACATGACGCCCACCGGCGATGAAGATGCGATGTTCGCCATGATGCTGGATGAAGGTGTTCCCCCCTCGCTCATGCCGTCCATCATCCTCGGCCTCTACAAGCCAGGAACTGATCAGATCGCGGCCTGACTTGGGCGACGATCCCTACACTTATCCAGGTACGGACACGCTTCGGAACCGGCTCGGGATCACCGACGACAAGACCCTCACGGAGGCCGAGCGCAGGCTGACGTTGGCGCGCGGCGCGGAAGCCGCGCGCCTGACCTTCCCGGCGACGGCGGACGGCTATCGCGCCCTCCACCACCATCTGTTCCAGGACCTCTATGACTGGGCGGGCCAGGACAGGAGCGTCAACATCGCCAAGGGCGGATCGAACTTCGCGCACGTGCCCTATATCGCCCGCGAGCTCGACAAGCGCTTTGCCGACCTCCGCGCAGGCGACGTGCTGCGCAGCCTTTCCCGCGACGAGTTCTTCGATCGGCTCGGCAACCACATCAATGAGATGAACGCCATCCACCCCTTCCGCGAGGGGAACGGACGGACGATGCGTCATCACGCTGCGCAGCTCGCGAGCGGGGCCGGCCACCCGATCCGGATCGCCTCGATCGACAAGACCGCGTGGATGGACGCGTCCCGCCATGGCTTTCTCACCGGCGATCATCGCCTTATGGCGACGGTGCTCGCCGAAGCGGCGATCCGCCGCGACCTCACGCCCGAGGCGCGCATCGGCCCTGCCGGGATCGCGCTGCTGCCTCAGCGCGCGCCGCCCGAAGGGCAGCGCTACCGGGTGACGCTGACCAAGGCACGCGAGGAGCTGGAACGCTATCTCCCCGCTGCCCGACAGCAGGCGGCGGACCGACTGCGCGGCCTGATCAGGGAAGGCGCCCCCTCCCCTGCGATCGCTGGCGCGCGCACCGAGCTGGCCTATGTCCGTCATGCCAGGGGTCCGGTGTACCAATCGCACCTTCTCACCTATCTCGGCGTGCGGCAGGTCGATGCGGTCATCACCTCGCAGCAAACCCCGCTCGAACGGGTGCGCGAGATCGGCGCGGCCCTAGGCGTCCAGATCAACTCGCAGCAGCTGGCGCAGCTTCAGCGAGCCGTCCGCTCGCTGGAGCGGCCGATCCTGCCGCCCGGTGCGTCGCCGGGCCAGGAACGGCTCGCCGAGCTGTTCCTGAAGAACACCGCCGAGAAGAACCACGCCGACCCACGTCTCGCGCCCGCCCAGGCGATCGTCGACGACGCCATGCAGAAGGCGCGTGAGCGTGGCGAAAGCGCGCGCATGGTCAACACCGTTGTGGAGTCCACCCGCCAACTCGTCGCCGATCGGATCAAGACCGGCGCCGCGCTCGAAGGGGCGTCCGCCCCGTCGCCCAACCGGATTACGCCGCCTCCGGATCGCGGCAAGGACCGAAGCCGCTAGGCGGAGCCTAGCGTTCGTCGCGTCGGGTCGGGAAGACCGGCCCGCGCACCGTCATCTTGGCGGGGTCGTAGGGCTTCTGCAGGGCGACGATCTCGTCATAGGAGCCGCGCAGCCACGTATCGATGTCCTCGGGCTCCAAGACCGTAATCATCGCCTTGGGATGGATCGGGGCGACGAGCGTGTTCGGGTCGCACGTCACCATCGTGAAGCCGTTCCCGCCCTCTGTGCGCTGCCAGAACCCCGCGACCGCGAACACCGGCTGATCGGTCACGCCGAACCACATTTCTCCTTTCAGCGGCGGTTTGCCGTCGCCCAGGTCGTGCTTATCGGGCGTGAACTCGCAGAATTCGGTGAGCGGCACGAGGCAGCGGTTTTCCGGCTTTTCGGCGAGCTTGCGCCATTGCGGCAACCCGAGCTGGCGCACGTTGGTCATCGGCCATGCAGCCTTACCGCCGAGCACGTCCCAAGTCATTACGTCCCAAGCCCGCTCCCCACCCTGTTCGCGCACCACGTAGTTGCGGCTCTTGGGGCGCAGCTCGCGCGGATCGAAGCGGTTGTCGCGGGGTCGCTCGCTGAACAGCTTCGCGGCCGACCCCCATAGGGTCTCGGGTTCTTTCGACATGCGGGCACGGTTACACATGGGTCAGATATACCGATCCGCGCGACGTCGCCTAGCGAGCGACCGGTATCTCCCCGATCTGGGTGGTCCAGGCCGGGCTCTTCTGCGACCGCTTCGTGTCGAACGATCGTGTGCCGCAGCCCTGGGCGGCAAGAATGACGGTGTTCCGTCCGAACCGACCGTTGAGCCCGTCCATGGCGGCGAGCAGCGCCGGGGCTTTAGGGTCGGGCATCGCAAACAGATCGGTTTGCTCCTCCCCTTGCGGGGTCAGATCCTCGAGCAGCACGCCGCACTTGGTGTAGACCCCACCAGGCTGGAACATCGCTTCCATCCGGCTCCCGCAGCACCGACGATGCGAAGGACAGTTCCCCTCGGCAGCTCGGCGAGCGGGACCGGCTGCATCAACGGCAGCATCATGATTCCCTTCGCCGCCTTGTAACGCTAGACGGAACGGAAAGGGAACAAGATCAACGCACCGTTCAACGCATCGCTTGGGAGATAGGCCTTATTCTTCCATTCGACGTATGATCGGGCAATCGGGGCGGTCATCGCCGTGGCACCGCTCGACCAAGTCGATCAGCGCCGATTGCATAGCTTTCAAGGCGCGTGCCTTGCGGCCCAGCTCGGCAGCGCGCGCTTTCGCCAGCGCCTTCACTTCGGCGCTCGACCGATCCCGATCCGACCACAAGCCAAGTAGCGTGCGGATCTCCTCGATCGGAAAGCCCAGGTCACGCGCGTTCGCGATGAAACGCAGCCGGTGAACGTCCGGGTCCGAATAGTCCCGGTAGCTCCCGCGCCGGGGCGGTGCGGGCACGAGGTTGATCTTCTCGTAGTGGCGGATCATGCGTTGCGAGACGCCGCTGACCTCCGACGCCGCCCCGATGTTCATAATTTCACCGCGTTGAGGCGCAGCGCGTTGAGGACGACGGCGAACGAGGAAAGCGCCATCGCCGCGCCGGCGAGCATCGGCGACAGCAGGATGCCCGCAACGGGATAGAGCACGCCGGCCGCGACCGGCACGCCAATCCCGTTGAACAGGAACGAGAAGAACAGGTTCTGCCGAATATTCCGCATTGTCGCGCGGGCGAGCTTGCGGGCGCGCACGATCGCCGAAAGATCGCCGCGTGTGAGCGTCATGCCCGCGCTTTCGATCGCGACGTCCGTCCCCGTCCCCATCGCGAGACCAACGTCGGCGGCGGCAAGCGCGGGCGCGTCATTGATGCCGTCGCCGGCCATCGCGACTGTGGCACCCCCCGCTTTGAGTTCGCCTATAATCCGTGCCTTGTCTTCCGGCCGCAGATCGGCGCGCACATCGTCCAGACCGCCCACGGCCCGAGCAACCGCATCGGCCGTTCCGCGATTGTCGCCCGTCAGCATGATAACGCGCAGACCCTCCTTGCGGAGGGCCGCAATGGCGTCGCGTGCCGACGCCCGCACCGGGTCGGCAACCGCGAGCAAGCCGGCGAGCGCGCCGTCGATCGCGATCAAGATGACGCCAGCCCCTTCGCTTCGATGACGATCGGCCGCAGTGTCGAGTGGCTTGGGATCGGCACCGACCCTGTTCATTTGCGCGGCGTTGCCGATCACCACCGATCGGCCGCCCACCGTGGCACTGACACCCATGCCGGTCTGCGAAGCGAAGTCTGCGACCGTGCCGAGTTGCAATCCGCGTTCCTTGGCGGCGACGACGATCGCGTGGGCGAGCGGGTGCTCGGACTGGCCTTCGACTGCCGCGGCGAGCGCGAGCATGTCGTTCTCTCCGATGGTGCCGGTTGCCTCGATCGCGATCAGCGACGGCTTGCCTTCCGTAAGCGTGCCCGTCTTGTCGATGACCAGCGTATCGACCTTATCGAGCGCCTGTAGGCTTTCGGCATTCTTGACCAGTACGCCGGCCTGCGCGCCGCGCCCGGTGCCGACCATGATGGACATGGGCGTAGCAAGCCCGAGCGCACATGGACAGGCGATCACGAGCACGGCAATTGCGTTGAGGAGGGCATGACCCATACGTGGCTCTGGGCCGACCAGCGACCAGACCACGAAGGTCGCGACCGAGATCACCACGACCAAGGGTACGAACCAGCCCGATACCCGGTCGGCAACAGCCTGGATCGGGGCACGGCTCCGCTGCGCTTCCGCAACCATGCGGACGATGCGCGCCAGCATCGTTTCGGAACCAACCGCGCGGGCTTCCATGACCAGGCTGCCCGTGCCGTTCACCGTTCCCCCGGTGACCGCAGCGTCGACTTCTTTGAGGACGGGAGCTGGCTCGCCGGTGAGCATGGATTCATCGACCGAGGAGCGACCCTCGACGACCACACCGTCGACCGGGATCGCCTCGCCGGGTCGAACCCGCAGCCGGTCTCCGGTCGCCACGTCGGCAAGGCCGACTTCTTCCTCCGAGCCGTCAGACCGCAACCGTCGCGCCGTCTTGGGAGCGAGATCCATGAGGGCGCGGATCGCGCGACCGGTCGCTGCCCTGGCGCGCAATTCGAGCACCTGCCCGAGCAACACCAGCGTCACCACGACGCCGGCAGCTTCGTAATAGACCGGGACCATGCCCCCGTGCATCCGGAACGTCGAAGGGAAGATGCCGGGCGCGAGCGTCGCGACCAGGCTGTAGAGGAATGCCGCACCGACGCCGATTGCGATCAGCGTGAACATATTCAGATGGCGGGTGCGAAGCGACGTCCACCCCCGCTCGAAAAACGGCCATCCCGCCCACAGCACGATGGGCGCAGTGAGTGCGAGCTGGACCCAAGGCGAAGCGGTAGGGCTGACGACGTGGATCCCCGACATTTCGGCGAACATCGAGACGATAAGCAGCGGGATGGTGAGCGCGCCCGCCACCCATAGGCGACGGGTGAAATCGACCAGTTCGGGGTTGGGGCCGTCCTCGAGCGACGGCTCTTCCGGTTCAAGGGCCATGCCGCAGAGCGGGCACGTTCCTGGCCCTTCCTGGCGGATCTCCGGGTGCATGGGGCACGTCCAGATCGCCCCGGGCGCCGCCATCGGCTCGGGCTTTGGCTTGTCGCCGAGATACGCGTCGGGATTGCCGACGAACTTGGTGCGGCAGCCGGCGCTGCAGAAATGATAGGCGTGGCCTGCGTGCTCGGCATGGTGTGCCGTCTTTGCCGGGTCGACCGTCATGCCGCACACGGGGTCCGTTACGGTCGCCGTAGGCTCACCGCCCGCCTTTCCCGAGCAGCAGCCCGCTTTGCCAGCTTGCTCGACAGCCGCAGGTTCGGAGGGCGAGCAGCAGGACGCGGCAGCTTCGGGCTCGATCATATCCGGTTTACCGGCTTGCTTGCCCGAGCAGCCGCAGCCTCCGGCAGAATTAGCGTGGGAATGAGGGTCGTTCATAGAAGAAACTCCTTCGACCCGAGGGTATGTAGGGTCTGACACCGTGTCAGGGTCAAGCCCCCATTTCCAGCGACGCACCGTATGTACTGGTTTACGTCGCCGAACCCGATTGCTCTCGTACCGATCGTTACATTGCCGAAGCCGCCGGCTCGAGGGTTCCCAGCCACGCGACCAGCGCCAGGATCGTGACGGCGCAGCCCGCCTCAACCGCGAGGCTGCGCCGGAGTGCACCGAGCGCTCCCCGATGATCGGCCGCGGCGATCGAGCGCTCGAATGCCGGCGTCAGCCGGAAGCGATTGAGGGCAGCCAGCCCCAGCATCGCGCCGAACAGCACGAGCTTGGCGAGAAGAAGCTGGCCGTAGAGGGTGGTGAAAAGGTTCGGCAGATTGCCGACGCCGACCAGCAGCCAGCCATTCACCAAACCCGTCAAGACGATCGTGCCGACTACAATCGTGCCGACCAGACCGAAGCCGTGCAGTGCGCGATAAGTCAGTCCGAGATGGGCGGCGTCGACGCGACATGGCGCGCGTGCGACGAGCAGCGTCAGCCCGAGGAGCGCGCCGACCCAGGCCCCCGCTGCCAACAGATGCAGAATATCGGACAGCAGATGGACCCAGCCCGTCGCGCCCTCGTCCATCGCGCCGTGACCCGTCCAGGCGAGCGTCGCGAGTGCGGTTCCCGCCGCGAGCGCAACCAGGCCGAGCGGAACGGCACGTCCTGCCGCCATCAGCGCGACGACGGACGCGACTACTAGCGCGACCATGCGCGTCTCCCACGCCGTGCCCGTCGCGGACCCGGTGAGCAGCATTCCGATCGCCTCTCGATCGATCGGCCAAGCTGGGGTGCCGGCCATTGCGGCTGCCAGCAGCGCGAGGGCTATGCCGGAGAGCAGGAGGCCGAGCACGCCGGTCCCGACCAGCCAGGGCCGCAAGGCGAATGCGTCGGCCCGCTCCCCGGCCTTTAGCCCGTAGAGGCTGAAAGCCGACAAGCCGAACAGCCCGCTCAACGTCACATAGAGCGCAAAGCGGACCGCTATCAGCGGCCAGTCGGCCTCCACCTTACTTCACCGCGAAGGCGAAGTTGCCGGCGATCCGGTGCGTGTCGGCCGAAACCACATGCCACGCCACGCTATAGCGGCCTGGGCCGAGCGGCGACTTGGGCGTGACGACCAGCGTTTGGCCATCATTTGCCACCCCTGCCGTGACCGCGACCTTCATCGGCGGGTGCGTCTTGCCGCCGTGCCCCGTCATCATCAGGTCTGCGCCTGAGAATTTCGGCATCAACTTTTCGCTGAACTGCAGGGCGACACGCGCGGGCTTTGCGACGGTCGCGTTGGGCGCGGGCGAGGCCGAGACGAGCTTGGGGTGAGCCTGAGCAGCACTGGCAAGGCCGAGGAGAGCGATGGCAGCAGGAAGGGCGAAACGACGCATGAGGCTACTCCAATAAGGTTCGTGTCCCTTTTTACGCGGCCCGTGATCGCATCCCTCACTCGGCCTTGTGAGGGATGATGGGCAGCGATGCGTAACCAATGATAGAGGGGCGGAGTGGAAAGCATGGACGATCTGGACAGAGCATTGGCGCGACTGGCGGGCGCACCCGCCCCGGCCGCACTGGAGGGTATCGAGGACCAGGTGCTCGCACGCATCGGTAGCCGCCCTGCCGTGCGCGGTTCCGGGCTCGGCATCGGCGTGGTAGCGGTCGCGGCGCTCGCGATCGGGATGGTGGGTGCCGAGCTGCCGGCTACGGCGAACCCCGCCGTATCGCTCGCGCCGCTTGGCGGTGCCTCGCCGCTCGCGCCTTCCGCGTTGCTGATGGGCGAGCCATGACCTCGACCAAGCGGATCGTCCTGTGTGTCTTGCTCGCCTTTCTGGCTGCGATCGGGGGCGTATTCATCGGGCGCGCGCTGCTGCCCCAGCCTAAGCAGCCGGGTGCCGCGCTGCATGACGTTCTGCATCATAAGCTTGCCCTCGATGCCAGTCAGCAGGCGCAATTGAAGGTGCTCGAGGACCGATTCGCGGTGCAGCGCCGTGCGCTCGAGCTGGAGCTGCGCGCCGCCAATGCTCACCTTGCCGAGGCGATCCAGGCTGAGCATGGTAACGGCCCTCGCGTTGCCGCGGCAGTTGATCAGAGCCACGCCGCGATGGGAGAGCTGCAGAAGGCAACGCTGGCGCATATCTTCGCCATGCGCCAGTTTCTGCGGGCCGATCAGACCTCTCAGTTCGACTCTGCGGTGGTGAAGGCGCTCACCGACGGCCAGGGGTGAGTCTCGATTGGACCACGCTGTCGGATGGCGAGCTGGCGACGCTCAGCATCGCCGGCCGACAGGCGGCATTCGCCGAAATCGTGCGGCGTTACCGACAACCGATCTTTCGGCTGTCGCGCGCCTTTATCGGTGATGCCGACGAAGCGTTGGACGTGACCCAGGAGGCGTTCGTGGCGGCCCACCTGGCGCTGTCGCGCTACGATACGACCCGGCCGATGCAGGCATGGCTTACTACTATCGCCGTGAACAAGTGCCGCGACTGGGCCCGGAAACGCGCCGTGCGGCGGTTTCTGTCGTTCGCCTTGCCGAATAACGATCAGGTCGAAGCCATCGCGGACGAGCAGGCCCCGGTCGACGATGCCACGAGCGACCGGCAGGAACTCGACCGCGTCACCCGCGCCATCTCCACCCTGCCAGCGAACCTGAAAGAGCCGCTGGTTCTCCGGACGATCGAGGGTCTCAGCCAGGCCGAGACGGCCGAGGTGCTGGGGATCAGTCAAAAGGCGGTCGAAACCCGCCTCTACCGCGCGCGGGCACGCCTGCTCGAAAAACTCGGCCTCCGGTAAGGGATGGGTGAGCCGGGCGCGTAAACGAGGGCGAAGGGGTCGCCTCGCGCCCACATTTC
Organism: Sphingomonas sp. ACRSK; assembly: GCF_022346685.1. Classification (NCBI taxonomy): domain Bacteria; kingdom Pseudomonadati; phylum Pseudomonadota; class Alphaproteobacteria; order Sphingomonadales; family Sphingomonadaceae; genus Sphingomonas; species Sphingomonas sp. ACRSK. Next base: position 14,347 of record NZ_JAKRNR010000042.1, read on the forward strand.
TGAGGAGTTTGAATGTCGCGCGTTCTTGACCGTCGCCAGCTCTTGCACGGCGCTACTCTCGTAGGCGGCGGGCTCGCCTTATCGGCCTATATGCCGGCATGGGCGCAGACGACTTCCGGGGGCATCACCAAGCCGATGCCGATGGTCTCGGGTGACGACATCACGCTTAGGGTCGCTCATCAGATGATGAAGGTCGACGGTCGCGAGAGCCACGCGATCGGCATCAACGGCACAGCGCCCGCGCCGCTGATCCGGCTCCGTGAGGGGCAGAAGGCGCGCCTGACCCTCGTCAACGCGCTTCCCGACGAGCAGACCTCGATCCACTGGCACGGGCTGATCCTGCCGTTCCAAATGGACGGTGTACCAGGTATCAGCTTCCCCGGCGTCGATCCGGGTAAGAGCTTCACCTACGAGTTCCCGGTCAAGCAGGCCGGCACCTACTGGTATCACAGCCATTCCGGGTTGCAGGAGCAGATGGGCCATTACGGCCCACTGGTGATCGACCCGGCGGGCGAAGACCCGATCGCCTCCGACCGCGAGCACGTCATCATGCTCTCTGACCACAGCCAGCTTCACCCGCATGTTATCTTCCGCAAGCTCAAGATGCAGGGCGGCTATTTCAACTACCAGAAGCAGACGCTCGCCGGGCTGCTACGCGGCGAAGGCCAATCCGCAAAGGAGCGCGTCGATTGGGGCAAGATGCGGATGGATCCCACCGACATCGCTGACGTGACCGGCTCGACCTATACCTATCTCATCAACGGCCACGGTCCCAAGGACAACTGGACCGGGCTGTTCCGGCCCGGCGAGCGGGTGCGGCTGCGTGTCATCAACGCGTCCGCGATGACCACCTTCAACGTCCGTATTCCGGGGTTGAAGATGACCGTGGTGGCAAGCGACGGGCTGAATGTGCGGCCAGTGACGATCGACGAGTTCCAGATTGGCGTCGCCGAGACCTATGACGTGATCGTCACCCCGACCGACGATCGTGCCTATACGCTTGTCGGCGAGAGCGTCGACCGCTCCGGTATGGCGCGTGCGACGCTCGCCCCGCGCGAAGGCATAGCCGCGGTCGTCCCGCCGCTCCGCAAGCGCCCGCTCGCCAGCATGAAGGACATGGGCATGGGCGGCATGGACATGAGCGGCGGCGAGATGAGTGGCGGTTCGATGGCCGGCATGGATCATGGCGCTCCAGCGCAGGCGGGCGCGGCGGTGGATCACGCTGCTATGGGACACGTGATGCCCCCCGAGGGACCAGCAGCGGGCGGCATGGCCGGGATGGACCACGGAGCCATGCAGGGCGGCACTGGCGGGCAAATGGCGGGCATGGACCACGGCGCGGGCGGTATGAACCACTCGATGCGCGACTTTTCCAATGCACCGGGCGTCAAGAAGACCCCGACGGTGCAGACCATATCCCCGATGCCTGTCGATCGGATGGGCGAACCGGGTCAAGGACTGGAGAATGTCGGGCATAAGGTTCTCGTCTATCGCGACCTGATGGCGGTGGACCGGAACCCCGACGTGCGCGCGCCCGATCGGGCGATACAGATTCACCTTACCGGCAACATGGAACGCTACATGTGGGCATTCGACGGCGAGAAGCTGTCGGAGGTTAAAGAACCGATCCCCTTCCTTGAAGGCGAGCGGGTGCGGGTGACGCTCGTCAACGACACGATGATGGGCCACCCGATTCACCTTCACGGCCATTTCTTCGAGTTGGTGACGGGGCACGGCGAGTTCGCGCCTCGCAAGCATACCGTCATGGTCCAGCCCGGCGGCACCGCGACGTTCGACCTCACCGCCGATGCCGTCGGCGATTGGGCATTCCACTGCCACATGCTCTACCACATGCATGCCGGCATGATGCAGGTCGTGACCGTTCGACCACGCGGGGGAGACGCGGCATGAAAGCGTTTCTCCTGACCGCCGCGGCCCCGATCGCGTTCGCCTCGCCTGTCGCCGCGCAGGATCATTCGATGCACAACATGCCTGGGATGACCACGCCGGCCAAACCGGCAGCAAAGCCCCAGGCGAAGCCAGCTCCCAAGCCCCGCCCGTCCGTGCGCGCCAAGGCGAAGCCCGCGCTGGCAGCGCCTCAACGAGTGTCGCCGGCTCCGGCCGGGGCCGCCGACCCGCACGCGGGCCATGACATGCCGGGAACGACGATGCCCCAAGCACCCTCCCTGGCCGACCCTCATGCCGGGCATATCATGCCCCAGCCCCCGGCGACCGCGACACCGCCCGACCCGCACGCGGGCTATGATATTAGCGGTATGGCCGGTGGGATGAACCAGGACATGGGAACGGGCGGCACCGCCCTTCCCCCCGGCAACGCCCCCGCCCCGGCCGCGCCCGAACCGAACTATGCCGATCGCGTCTATTCGCCCCAGGAGATGGCCGATGCCCGCGCCCTGCTTCGGAATGAGCATGGCGGCGGCACCTTCTGGCAAGTCAACTTCAACCTCGCTGAGGTGCAGGTCCGCGACGGACGCGACAGCATCCGCTGGGACGGCGAGGCGTGGTTCGGGGGCGACATCAACCGGCTGACGGTCAAGACCGAAGGCGGAGCCGAGTTTGGCCGCGGCGTCGAAGACGCCGAGGTTCAGGCGCTCTACAGCCGCGCGATCGGCCCTTACTTCAATCTCCAAGCCGGTATTCGCTACGACTTCAAGCCCAACCCCTCGCGCACTTACGCCACGGTTGGATTTGAGGGGTTGGCACCTTATTGGTTCGACGTGGAGGGCGCGCTGTTCCTGTCCGACAAGGGCGACGTGCTCGGGCGGCTTGAAGGTTATTACGACCAGCGCATCACCCAACGGTTGATCCTGCAACCGCGCGCCGAACTCAACTTCGCCGCGCAGGACGTGCCGGAGAACGGTATCGGTTCGGGCCTGAGCGATATCGAGCTGGGGCTTCGTCTTCGCTACGAGATCAAGCGCGAGTTCGCGCCGTATATCGGCGTCTCCTACGATCGCCGGCTAGGCGACAGCGCCCGCTTTTCCCGCGCCGAAGGCGAGGATGTCGGCGGACCCAGCTTCGTTGTCGGCGTGCGGACCTGGTTCTGAGGAGCCGCGCGAGGTTGTCGACGACGGGCCAGTCACGGCCGCACGCGGGTCGGGCAAGTGGCACCAACACGGGAGAGAGATCATGATGAAAAACGCCTATGTGAGCTTGGCGGTGCAGACGATTGTCAGCGGCATCATCATGTATTTCGTTATGTTCGTGATGATCGATAGTCTCGGCAGCTTCTACAACAACCTGAATATGTTCTACATGACGCTGATGATGGTCGCGCCGATGGTTGTCGCGATGATCCTCGCCATGCGCCATATGTTCCCCTCAAAGGTCGCGAACAGCGCGCTGATCGTCGGCTCGATCGCGGTTTTCCTCGGCAGCTTTGCGCTAATCCGGACGCAGACGACAATCGATGATCGGGCATTCACGCGGTCGATGATCCCGCATCATTCGGGTGCGATCCTCATGTGCCAGGAGGCGTCGCTCGCCGATCCCGAGCTGAAGACGCTGTGCGGCGAGATCGTGGAGGGGCAGCGTCGCGAGATCGACCAGATGAAGGCGATCCTTTCCCGGCTCTGAGATCAAACTTGGCGGATATGAAAGCGTCGCCCGGCGATTATTGCTGCGCGTGTGAGGGGTGCGCTTCTCCGGCGCGTAGAACATCGACACGACCCAAGGAGATCGAGATGCGACTTACACCTGTGCTAGCGGCCCTCGCTTTGCTTGCCACCCCGGCCTTCGCTCAGCAGGCGGGCCATCAAGGCATGAACCATCAAGGCATGAACCATCAGGGCATGGATCATTCCAAGATGATGCAGCCGACCGTGGCCAACCCCTACGGCCCGGCCGAGATGGACATGCACCAGAAGATGATGGCGGCGATGGGGGGCGACGCTGGCGAGACTTGGCTTCGCAAGATGATCGAACATCATCGCGGCGCGGTCGCCATGTCGCAGATCGTGGTGCGCAGCTCACAGAACGCGGACATCCGCGGCGAAGCGCAAAAGACCATCGCCAGCCAGAACCGCGAGATCGCGACCCTGAACGCGATGCTCCGCAAGATGGGCAAGCCCGCTCAGTAATAGCATGGCTCCGCCCTACCCGGGCGGGGTCGCCAACCAGGCTTCGACAATGACCAATATCCGCTACCTGCTTGCCGCCCTGGCGCTGGGCGTCCCCTCCGTCGCCGTCGCGGCCGACGCGATCCTCGTGCATCGCGACCCCGGATGCGGCTGTTGCGGGGAATGGGCGAAGATTGTGAAGGCGGAGTTCGGCCGGTCCGTGCGGATCGTCGAAGACGCAAACCGACCAGCCTTGATGAAGGCTCGCGGCGTCTCCGCAGATCTAGCTTCTTGCCACACCGCGATCATCGACGGCATGACCTTCGAGGGCCACGTTCCTATCGCGGACATGAAGCGCGCGCTGGCGCAACGGCCGAAAGGCGTCAGCGGCCTCGCTGTCGCCGGGATGCCGCTCGGTTCCCCCGGAATGGAAGTAGCGGGCCGACCGGCGCAGGCTTTCGAGGTTGTCGCATTCGGGGCGGCCGGTCGCAGGGTGTTCGCGCGCCATTGAAGAGGGAAGCGTGAGCGCCTCCCCTCCCCTACGTACTTCGACGGCGCGCCTGGGATGTCATGGCCGGCGTGATCGCCGCCATTTCTTCATGTCGCCTTGCCTGCCTGATCGCGATAGGCGAGCAACCGGAGTGCGTTGAAGACCACCAGCAGCGTCGATCCCTCGTGTACGGCGACCGCCGGACCAATGCCGAGACCAAAGATCGTGGCAGGGACGAGAAGCGCGACGATCCCGAGGCTGACGAATACATTTTGACGTATAATCCCGCGTGTTCGCCGGCTCAGTCCTACCGCGAACGGCAGGTGCGCGAGATCGTCGGCCATCAACGCCACATCGGCCGTCTCCAGCGCGACGTCTGAGCCGGCCGCGCCCATCGCGATGCCCACTGTCGCGTTGGCCATCGCCGGCGCGTCGTTGACGCCGTCGCCCACCATCGCGACCTTGTCGGTTTCGGCCATCTTCTTGATCGATGCCACCTTATCCTCAGGCATGAGGTCAGGCGATGCGCTGGCCCGACGCGCCCACCACCTGTTCGCCGTCCTCCTTAGCGAAGGCACCGAGCTGGCTCGCCGGCAGCAGATCAAGTACCGCCTCAGAGGGGCGGCAGAGCTTCACACCGAGCGGCGAAACGACCAGCGGCCGGTTGATGAGGATTGGGTGCTCCATCATCGCGTCTATCAGCGCGCCTTCAGAGAGCGACGTGTCGCCCAGACCCAGTTCAGCATAGGGCGTCCCCTTTTCGCGCAGCAAATCTCGCGGCGTCATGCCAGCTCGGTCGATCAGTTCGACCAGCAGCGCGCGCGCGGGCGGGGTCTTCAAATACTCGACGACATGCGGCTCGATGCCGGCATTGCGGATCAGGCCAAGGGTGTTGCGGGAGGTGCCGCACTCAGGGTTGTGATAAATGACGATAGCGACAGCCAGGCGGGCGTCCTTCAGCAGCAGGGGGTGAGTTCGGCGACGAGCGGCGCGCACAACTCCGCGTTGCCGGCACAGCAATCCTTGACCAGGAACAGTGTCAGTGCGCGCAGGCCGTCCAGATCGGCTCGATAGATGATGGATCGGCTGCGCCGCTCGGATCGCACGAGGCCCGCGCGCGCAAGGATGCCGAGGTGTGCGGACATGGTGTTCTGCGGCACGTCGAGCTGACGAGCGATGTCGCCCGCTGCCATGCCGTCCGGTCCATGCCGCACCAACAGGCGGAAGACATCCAAGCGTGTCGCTTGCGCGAGCGCGCTCAAAGCGGTGATAGCCGACTGACTTTCCATATATCCAGCATAGAGGATATATCAGTGGGGGCTAGTCACCGGTACTGGCTTTCGTCACCCTTCCGCGTTGATGCCTTCCTGTTCCGGTGCCGGGAGGTGGCGGTATAAGGTCGGCACCGAGACGCCGATCGCCGGCGCGATTTCGCGCATCGGCATACCCGACGCAAGGAGTTTGCGAGCCGCCTCGAGCCGCTTGGGTGTCATCACCGTTTTCCGGCCGCCCACCCTGCCCTCCCGCCGCGCCACCATCAGGGCAGCCGTGGTGCGCTCGCGATTAAGGTCGCGTTCCATCTCCGCCATCGCGGCCATGATGTGGAAGACGAGCTTGCCGGCAGTCCCGGCCGTGTCGATCCCATCGGTCAGTGATCGGAGCCCGATAGCGCGCTCGGCCAGATCAGCTGCCAGATCGACCAATCCCTTCATCGTTCGGCCCAAGCGATCGAGCTTCCACACCACCAGCACATCGCCGGCTCGGGCATGGGAGAGGGCGTCGGCCAAACCGACGCGGTTCGCCTTGGCGCCGCTGGCCTTGTCGCTGAACATCCGCTCGCACCCTGCCTCACGCAGCGCGTCAAGCTGGGGCCTCAGATCCTGTTCGGAGGTCGAGACCCGAGCGTAGCCAATCAGCATGAAGCGTTCTCAAAACTCATCTCCCGTGCCTAGCACGGGTCCGAGCAATCGAGAATGTGTTTTGATACGTCCGTGACCCCTGCTAGACGTTCTCACATGGTAGCGCATCAAAATCGATCGAGGCTGTAGAAGATTTCGCCATTTAGGAGCTCGTCTCGCAGGGAGCCGTTGAAGCTTTCGTTGTAGCCGTTCTCCCATGGTGAGCCCGGTGCGATGTAGAGCGTCTTCACGCCGATCTG
>NZ_JAKRNR010000043.1:0-20245 GCF_022346685.1 Sphingomonas sp. ACRSK
CGCTGCCGGGCTTGAACAGCAACGGGCGGGGTTAACCCCGCCCGTTGCTTCACCTGCGCTCATGCGCAACAACACCGGTCGGTCTCTGGTCGCAGCTGGATGAAAGACTGGGGTCACGTCACCCGAAACCGACGGCGTCAGGACAAATCCCGGTCGTGACCGTCAGTAAGTCTCTAGCGTCAAAGGACCACATCCTCTCGATGATTGACGGAAAGCCGTACAAGTCGCTGCGCCTGCATCTGGCGGCGTACGGCCTTACGCCGGAAGAATACCGGACACGCTATCGTTTGGAGCCCACGTACCCGATGGTTGCGGAAAACTACTCTACCGCTCGGCGGCAGATCGCAATACGGATGGGCCTGTCCGAGTTGCGCAAGAAGGTCTGATCTGCTGCCCGGGTTTAATCAGCGTCTGCACTGATGTCCCTTCCAATACCGGGGCCAGCGCAGCACCGTCCCGGTGGCAACCATCGCGCAGGAAATATCGCCCGCGGACGGTGAAACGCACCAGGCGCCCGTCCTGCTGCCAACGGCTGGCCCGGTCGAGGTGCACCGTAGCGCCGGCCCGCGGACCAGAACATGCCCCTGCTTGCTCTTGCCCGTGGGCGTCCCAAGGAGTTGCACCAAGGCGTCCCGGGCCCGCTCCGCCGAGGCGCGCGGGCAAGGCTGGTTGCTACGACACGTCCCGTCCGACTCCCGCGCGGCAATACCCGCCAAACGGAGTCTCGGACCCTCTTTGCACCAGACTGGGCCGTCGCCATCCCAGACTCGGGTAGGTGTGCAGGTGAAAGTTTGTCCGGCAGGGGTGATGGAGGTCGCGAGCACAGCGAGAAGGAGCATGGCGGCCCGCTAGCTGGCTGGATTCGCGTCGTCCACCGTTAGCACAGTTTGGTAAGCTCTATTGCTCGGCCGATACTGCTGTCGAAGTTACCACCGTCATGGGCCTGAACGTGAGCTGGAGCGTTGAGAACCGGCGGGATGCCGCCGCATCAACAAGCGAGCGCCCACCTGGATCGACGCTCGCAAAAAGGAGCTAAGATCATGGCACGTAGAGTCCTTACTTTGCTACTCATTTCCGGCAGCGTCATGGTGGCAGCCTGCAACACCGTCGATGGTGCTGGGAGAGACGTCGAATCTGTTGGGGACACGGTGGCAAACACCGTCAACTGACGCGGCAGGCCAACGAAGACCGGGACCGGTGGGCGCGTCCCACCGGTTCCATTAGCGCCACTGTGACAGCCTAGGACACGCGGGCCGCTCATCCATGTCTAGGATGCCCCGATTGCCAGCTTCGCCGCCAAGAACAATCAGAAGGGGGAGGGGATAAACGTTCCGTCTCCAGCGCCAGCGCATTGAGGTTGCAAATCTGGGACCGCACTGGGACCGCAAATTGCCGGATGTTCCTTAGTCGTTCCGCCCCGTCGGCCGTTTTAGGTGGGTGTTTCCTCTCTGCTGACGCACCGTTAGCTGCAATCGCACTGCAGAGGTCAGGGGTTCGATTCCCCTCAGCTCCACCACCCCTTTCGCCGCCGGATCGCCGGGCGGCACGCCACCCGAGACATTGCAGGAAACCGGCACGCCTCCTTGAAGGCTCCGGCGCCATCGGCTCTCAGTGCCGGTGTTCGCGGCGCAGCCGGTAGCGACCTTCCGAATAGACGTCGAACAGGCCCTCGATGGCGGGGTGCTCGACCGGCTCGTCGCTCTCGTCGACCACCAGGTTCTGCTGGCTCACATAGGCGATGTAGCTCGCCTCCGCATTTTCGGCGAGCAGGTGGTAGAAGGGTTGGTCCTTGCGCGGGCGGATCTCTTCCGGGATCGCCTCATACCATTCGTCGCTGTTGGCGAAGACGGGGTCGACATCGAAGACCACGCCGCGGAAGTCGAACAGGCGGTGGCGCACCACGTCGCCGATGGAGAAACGGGCATGCGCAACGGGCGGCATCGCCACCGGCGCATCGAGCAGGTTCCGGGGCTCGGACATTTCGATCATGCACAATATCTAGTCCCGGGAGAAAAAGGCACAAGGAGGCGCTTGCACTCCCGAACGCTTTGGCCTAACGGCGACCGCTCGCTGACCGGCGCGCCGTTCCTTCTCAGGAACGGATCGCGCCAAACCTCTGCGGAGAGGTGCCGGAGTGGTCGATCGGGGCGGTCTCGAAAACCGTTGAGCCCGCAAGGGTTCCGAGGGTTCGAATCCCTCCCTCTCCGCCAGAGCTTTTTGTTTTTCAGCGACTTATTGGATTTGGCAGCGGTGCTGCCCAAGCCATGCCCCACTTTCGTAGCGGCTCTAGGCGGCGGCGAACGCTTGGCATCTGAAGCCAAAGCTCATCATCAGCGTGGGTCTGTCGATCGCCCGACTACAGAGTTTTCGTTCCTTCGGCTGTGCCAGAGCCTCGCTCTTGGCGTAGACTCATAAGTTCCGGAGTCACAGTCGCGTTGAGGCGAGCTGGACCATGGCGAGGAAGTCGGCTGCGAGCTCGTCGCAGCGGTGGCGACGCGGCGGAAGTGCTTCAGCTTGGAGAAGAACCTCTCGATCAGGTTGCGCTGGCGATAAAACCGCTTGCTGAAGCGCCGCTTCCAAGCGCCGATTGCTCTTGGCCGGTATGTTGGGCGTGGTGCCGCGGTCTTGGATCAGTCCGCGGATGCGGTCGGCATTGTAAGCCTCGTCAGCGGGCGCGATGGTGCGCGGGGCCGTAGCGCCCTGGCAGTCGCGGCCAAGGCGCACCGGACCTCAGCACCCAAGGGCACCTCAGGCGACCTGAATGGGGGTGAGCACCGCGGACGTGCGCTCGGCGAGGTCGTTGATGACCGACAGGTAGCGTTGGAAGTGCGGCGTCGCCCGGTGCGCGGCAACGGCATCGGCATCGGCGTAGAGCTCGTCGAGGACGAAGCGCGCGGGAACGACCTGATCCTGCCACAGGTCATATCGCAGGTTTCCGGGCTCGGCGCGGCTCGGCCCGATCATCTCGTCGAGGAGGGTGCGCAGTTCCTCCGCCTTGCCCGGCTTGGGGACGAGGGTGGCCATGATCTTGACGTGAGTGGACATTGAATTGCTCCTTGTCAGTGGGGTCGCTCCGGCGGAGCGCGGTCGAAGCGCTCCGCCGGTCGGGCGCGTGTTCACGCGCCCGTGCGCTGGCGATCGAGCGCTTCCACCAGGGCGGCGGCGATCCGGTGGTCCGAACGCGGGTTCTGGCCGGTGATCAGATCGCGGTCGACAACGACGTTCGGCTCGAAATCGACCGGGTTGGTGGTCACCACGCCACCCGCGGCTTCAAGCGCGGCGGGCATGTCGAAGGGCAGTTTGCCATGAAGCAGATGCTCCTCGGCGACGTGCTCCTCGCTCGCGGAGAAAACGGTCATCCGATAGCCGGCATAGATCCAGTCGCGGGCGTATTCCGCCGCCTCGGCCTTGTTTCCGGTGACCAGCGCGGTGCGGAAGGCGCGGGCCTGCGGCAGGGCAGCGGTGACCGCGATCGGACCGTGGCAGAGGAGTGCGGTCGGCTTTGCGCGCTCATGGAAGTGGCGCAGGATCATGCCCATGTCCTCGTCCTGCATTAGATCGACGGCGGGGGCGTGGCCGCCTGGCACGAACAGGCCGAGGTAGCGGTCCAGCCCTTCCTCCACGACCGAGCGCAGCGTGCGTACCTGGTTCATCGTCGGATCATCGGCGAAGAAGGTCTTCGCGCGGCTATAAGCAGCTTCGTCGCCGCCAAAATGATCGACCGAGTCCGACGCTACATCGATGTGCGGCTTGGTCCCGTGGGGCGTGGCGAGCACCACGTCGTAGCCGGCATCAATCAGCGCCAGCACCGGCACCACGGTTTCGTTGAGATATTGCCCGATCACGGCTGAACCGCCGCCCTGAAGCTCGATGCGGGTCGCGTTGGAACCGGTCACGAGCACTGTACCCTTGGTCATGTGAGCCTCCGTTTCACGCCCGCTTCGCTGCGGGACGAGGGCAAAATGACGCTCGACGAGACATTGCAGAAGTTTATCTTGTGCATTCAAGATATGCCGCGCACGCTATAACACATGCGGTATGACCTGAACCTGCTGCCGATCTTCATCGCCCTGATGGAAGAGCGCAGCGTGACCCGCGCCGCCGAGCGGCTCGGCATGACGCAGCCGGCGCTGTCCAACGCGCTCGCGCGGCTGCGCCTGATGATGAAGGATCAGCTTTTCGTGCGCGAGCGTTACGGCATCCAGCCGACCGCTATCGCGCTGGATCTTGCGCCGGCGATCGCGGAGGCGCTGGCGAGGCTCGATGACGCTGTGCTCGGGCAACAGGAGTTCGATCCTGCGCAGGCGGAGCGGCTGCTGACGATCGCGCCCAACGGGTATGCCGAGTTCGTGCTGGTGCCGGCGATCGTCGCAAGGCTTCAGCAGGTGGCGCCCGGCATCAGGCTGCGCCTGACCCCGTATGGCAACGATCTGACGGACACGGGGGTTGTCTCCGGCACGACGGCTCTGGTGCTCGGCCGGATTGTCGATCCGCCCGACAATCTGGTCGTCCAGCATGTGATGGACGAAGGGCTCGCCTGCATCGTCCGTGCGGATCATCCTGACATAGGCGGCGGCATCACGCGCGATCAGTTTGAGTCGTTGAGGCACGTCAATGTCGTGCCGCCGGGCCGGATGCGCGCAGGGCTGTTCCAGGCACTGGCCCAGCAGCAGCTGAAACGCGACGTCGCCATCTCCGTAACCAACTTCTTCGCCGTCGCGGAGATGGTGGCGGTGACCGATTACTGCGCCACTCTCCCCAAGCTGATCTGCCGACGGCTGGAAAACGATCCTCGCCTCAAGGTCCTGGCTCCGCCTGTCGACCTTGGAACCTTCCCCGTGGAAATGGCTTGGCATGTTCGATACCGCCACGATCCCGCCCACCGTTGGTTGCGAGCGCTCATTTCTGATGTGGCGGCCAACGAGCTTTCGGTGGCCTGATTCCGACGGAACGATAGGACGAGGCGCCAGGGGAGCCGCAACAGTCCTGCTGCCTGCCTGCGGCTAAATAGCTTTCACAAGCGAAAGCGGGTGAACCGGAAAGTTCCGCTCAGGCTGTCCGCGCGACGTGCGCCTGCGGAGCGCGTCAATTCGACACAGGATCAAGTGTCTGAAGTTGGACGACGCGTGCAGGGCGCTGAAACTAGGTCTTTTCAGACACTTGGCCACCGGGAGCGAGGGGCAACCGCCTCGGCATGATTTGCGCGGATTTATTATGGGTGGGCGGAGCCGTGCGTCCGAAAATATTTTTGTCCCATCCCGTCAAGCGAGTCCGTCTTTAACCTAGACGAGTTTGCTCCAGGGGTGCGGATTGCTGCCCCTGCGACGTGTTCCCAGATGACCTGGCGCTGTTTTTACGTTGATGGTCAAAAATGCGAAATAGCGTCCAATTATCCATAGTCAAGATCCGTTAAAGGATGACTGGTTATCAAGAACTCCCAAAGTCTATTGTCACGACGGCTTAACAAGTGCGTTGCACTCTTTCTATTGAGGTGATCGTACGACGCCTCGCAAAGGAGGAGTTTGCATGAAGAACTTGGATGATGCTCACGGGGCGTCGCTTTTTTCTCTATCTCTCGTCGCTTCTGGTGCCCTGCTGCAGCCATCGGCCGCACAGGCGCAGGGCTGGCCGGCGCCGGTAGCACCCCTGCCAGAGATGGCGACGGCGTTGGACAAGCGGTTTCAGCCGGCCGTCGATTTCGACACCGACGTCTGCTTCAACGTTCCGGCGGTGAACGCTTCGGGCGCCGTCAGCGGCGGGGCGTCGACCTATGCAACGCGTCCGCCGGCTTCCTGCCGCAACCCCAATTATCTGGCGACCAGCAACGTCTACGTGCGCGCGCGCTGCAACAACGGCTATTGCGCGCGAGTCTACAGCTACTTCTGGCAATCGGATTTCTCCCACGCCTTTGACTGGGAATCCATCATCGTGTGGACGACCGACCAGGGCACGAACAGCAAAGTGGTGGGCGTCACGCGCGGCGATCACGGCGATTGGGACACTCGTGCTACCAGCGGTGGCCAACTCCGCTTCCAGAGCGACGCGAGCGGCGAACATGTAAAGCTGGTGTTTCACTACGAAACCTGGGGCTTTTCGCACCTGTGGCGCTTTTCCAAGACCGACAACGGCGACGAGCCGCCCGAGAACGGCACCGGCCGGTGGGTGATCCAGCCGCTGGTCAGCTGGAACGGCTATCCGTCGCGCAGCGTGCGCGACGCCGTATCGGGCGACGTGTTCGGCGGCGCAAATTTCGACAACAAGGACTCGCGCTTCGCGGGCGTGCTCGCCGCCGCGCTCAACACCGGCATCACGCCGGGCTTCAATCCGAACCTCGATTCCGGTCCGAACTCGCCGGGATGCCCGGCCGGCTCGACCATCTGCTGAGCCGACTGTCGCCGCGAGCATTGCGGCGGCGAATGCGTTGCGGATCGGCTGGCCGGACGGTTCAACCGCCCGGCCAGCCTTTGCTTTTGGGGATTTCGATGCAAGCACATCGCGAACAGCGCGGTAGCGTGCCGATGCTGGGGTGGGCGGCGGCGGCGGTTCTGGTCGTCGCAGGGATTTGGTTTGTGCAGCCGGAGGAGGAACCGGCGGAGGTCGAGGGGATCGTGATCCAGCGCCCGACGGCCGCTTCACCCCGCCTTTCGCAGCCCCGAGCCGCTATGGCCGCGCCGGCAGCGTCGCTGCCGACCCCGCCAGACACGGTCGTGAGCCATGTCCGCGAAGCCTATCCGCTGCTGACGGACGTCGAGTTCGGCTGCGATGCGCAGGGCTGCGGCGTCACGGCAACGATCCCGCCGCCGACCGACACGGCGTTCCTGGAGAAGCGGCAGGAAATGCTGCTCGGCGGCCTCGCCCGGCGGATACAAGCGGACGGATACCGGACCTTGGGTCCCGTTCAGATGGAGGAGGTGGGCGACAATCTCTTCCACATTCGCTTGGCAGTGGCGCTTGCGCAAACCCGATAGAAGGAGCGGGGCAGGCGAAGGCACCGGAGGACGCTGGCGTCCTCCGGTGCTTCCTTGCGGGTGCCTCAGAACTCCGCGCTAACCCCGAGCGCGAAGGTACGACCGCTGGTGGTATAGACCTCCCGGCGCTCGGCATCGAGCAGGCTGGAGAATTGCTCGATCGGCTGGTTGGTCAGGTTGATGCCCTCGGCGATCAGGCGGACGTTGGGCAGCAGGTTGACGTGCGCCTGGAAGTCGACGTTGTTGGTCGCCTTGATGCCGCCGCCCGAATTCGCGAGCGCGTTGCCAGCACCGGTCAGATAGGCGTCGCGATAGGCGCTGGAGATGCGGGCGCCCCAAACCGGGTTCTCGTAATAGAGCGTCGCGTTGAACGCCCACTTCGATAGGTTGTCGAGCGGCAGCACGCGTGAGCTCGTCACGCCGCCGGTGGTGTAAAAGGCGGTCCGTTCCCCATCGAACCAGGTGCCGTTCACGACCACCCCCAAGTCCTTGAGCGCGCCGGGCAGGAAAGTGAAGTCGTGCTGGAACGCGACCTCGACCCCCTTGATGTCGGCGCCGGGGCCGTTGATCGGCTGGCTGACATCATAGGGCGTGCTGGCGTCCTGGCCCTGGATCAGCAGCGACAGCGGCAGCCCGGTCTCGCCATAAGGTATCTGCTGCGATGACGAGGTGATGAAGCTGTCCATGCTTTTGTAGAAGAAGGCCACCGACGCGAAGCCGTCGTTGTCCATGTACCATTCGGCTGAACCCTCGACCGAAGTCGCTTTGAAGGGCTTCAGGAACGGGTTGCCGAGGCTGAGCGAGCCGCCGTTCGGGCGGGTCGTGATCGATCCTGCAGCGGCGAGATCACCGAGGCCGGGCCGGTTGACGTTGCGGCTGGCGCTGACACGCAGCACGACGTCGCGCGCCACGTCCAGTGCGACATTGGCGGCGGGCAGCCAGCCGTCGCTGTTGTTCTCGATCGACACCGGCACAAAGCCGGCGCCGGTCGCGAGATTGCCCGACGAGGTCAGGTCGGTCGAATAATAGCGCACGCCCGCATTGGCGCGCAGCCGCATGCCGGCGAGCTGGGTGTCGAGGTTCAGCTGCGCGAACCCGGCCCAGGTCTCCTCGTCCACCCGATAGTCGCTGCCCGCCTGCAGGTTGGCCGCGGTCAGGTTCCGTTTGTCGCCGATATAGGCATAGGTGCCGTCCACGTCGCCGACGATATACTGGATCGTGGTGTCGACCCCGACCAGCTGCTTCAGGTCGTTCGGGATCGGGGTGAGGCCGGGCACATTGTGGAACACCTTGTTCGCCCAGGTGTAGCCGCTGTTCACGAAATGCTTGTACGCGCCGCCCGCCTTCAGCGTCAGCGCGTCGTTCAGCTGCCAGGCCGCCTCAAGCTGGCCGTTGGTGTAGCGGTTGACGATCTCGTTCTCCTGGACGTCCAGCCGCTGCAACTGCCAGTTGTTCGGATCGGTCAGGTCCTTGCCATAGGTGTTGAACGGCCGGTCGGGGCGCGTGTCATAGCTGAAGGCCATGTTCTTGGCCTCCATGAACACCTTGTCGAACACGGGCTGGGCGAAGTCGGACTGCTCAAAGCCGGCGAGCGCGTGGATCGTCAGCCGGTCGGTCGGCTTCCACTCGGCATTGGCGACCGCCTGGTAGAAGTCGGTGTGGTTCTCGACGATGTGGTGCTCGGAACGCTGGTCGATGCCCGTGAAGCTCGCCGCGCGCAGGGTGTTGGTGTCGTCGATCACCGCGCTCTGGATGATCTGCGTGCCGTTGATTGACGTGCCGGTCAGCGGATTGGCACCGGCGCTGGCGATTGCATAGCCGTCGCGATGATCCCACAGCCGGCCGTAGAGCAGGTCGACATCGATCTTGAAGCGGTCGCCCGGATGATATTGAAAAGCGGACGTTACGCCCAGGCGGCGACGATCCGTGTACCAGCTCGACGGCGACTGGGCGGTCGGCTGCCAAACGCCCGCCAAGAGGTTCGCCCGCGTGGCGGCATCAATGCCCGGGGCGATGTTCTTCGGCGCGTATTTGGTGAGGCCCCAGCCCCAGTTGCGGTAGCCATATTCGTTGTTTCGGATGTGGCTGTACGCGACCGAGAACAGTGCGCCGAAATCGCCCCAACGTTCGGACACCAGGCCCACCAGGCGCGGCGTCACGCCGCTGGTGTTGGTGTTGGTCTGCCCCTTCGCCGACACCACGAACTTGGCACCGTCATAGTCAAATGGCTTGGCGGTGGTGAGTTGCACCGTGCCGGCGATGCCGCCTTCGTCCTGCTCGGCCGAATAGGATTTCTGTACGGAGACGCGGCTGAACAACTCCGACGCGAAGAGGCTGTAGTCGAATGAGCGCGAACGGCTGACGCCGCCGCGATTGTCCATCCCCGACGCGGTGTTGCCCAGCACTTCCATGCCATTGAGCTGGGTGCGGGTGAAGTCCGCGCCCAGGCCGCGCAGCGCGATCTGCCGGCCCTCGCCGCTGTCGCGGGTAATGGTGATGCCGGGGATACGCTGCAGCGATTCCGCCAGGTTCAGGTCGGGAAAGGCGGCGATGTCGGTGGCGACGATATCGTCCTCGGCACCCACCGCGTTGCGCTTGAGCTGCTGCGCCTCCGCGATGCTCTGCCGAAAGCCTGTGACGACGACCTCCTCGGTCGACAGTTCATCCGACGCTCCGGATACATAGGAGGCGCTGTCCTGCACGACTGGCGCCGGACGCACGGCTGCGGCCGGGATGGGCCGCGGGACCGACGGGTTCGCCTGCGGCTTCAGAATGGCCACGCTGCCGCGCACCGAGGCGACCAGGCTGGTGCCGCGCAGCAGCTGGTCGAGCGCCGCGCGCGTGGTAAAGGCGCCGCGAACGCCGCTCGTCCGACGGCCCGACACCATCGCCGGTGCCACCACCACTTGCATTCCGGTCACGCGCGAGAAGTGCGACAGCGCTGACCGCAGATCCGACGCCCCGATGTCGAAGCGCACGGCGGCTGCCGGTGTCGCCACCGGTTGCGCCTGAGCCGTCACAGGCGCCGCGCATGCGATCGCCAGCGCGCCCTTGGAAATCCCCCAGATCTTCATTCCATTCCCTCCACTCGGCGCAACGGCGCCTCCGAGGCAAAGACGAGGGCGGCATGGGATCAGGACAAAAGAATTTTGTTGCAGTGCGGCGTCAGTTTCGTGTCGGCGATGTCATGGTTGCGCCGTCACCAGCCGCAGCCCATCCTCCTCGCGGGCGACGCGGAATCCATAGATCTCCCCGATCGCGCCCAGCAGTTCTTCCGCATCGTTCAGCTTGAACCGGCCGGAAAGCGGCAGTTCGGCAAGGTGCGGGGGCGGGGCCGCGACCGCTGGTCCGGCGCGTCGGTTGAGCTCCTCGACCAAGTCGCCAAGCACCATGTTGTCGGTGTCGATCCAGGATCGTCGCCAGTCCTGCGGAACGCCATCGAACCGGGTCGGATGGGTGGCGGCACCATGCGCAAAGCTGGAGCGCCAGCCGGCGGGCACCACCACGTCGCGGGCACTGCCGGCCTCACCGCCGAAGCGGACGCGGCCGCGATAGACCGCCAGCTTCACCGCCTGGCTGGCCATATCGACCGAGAACGCCGTTCCCAGCACCCGGGTAGTGGAGTCGCCTGCGCGGACCACGAAGGGGCGGTTCGGCTCGTGCGCGACGTCGAAACGGGCCTCGCCCCGTTTCATCGCCACGGTGCGCAAGCCACCGTCGAACGTGACGTCCAGGCTAGTCGCGCCGTTGAGTTCGACCTTCGTCCCATCGACGAGCGCGACGACCCGGTATTCGCCGCGCCCGGTCTCAAAATGCTGGTTCACCGCGGCAGGCGTCTGGGGCAGGCTCGTCTGCCAGGTGCCTAAGCCGACTGCCAGCCCCAGCATCGTCACTATCCCGGCGCCGGCGGCCCGCTTGCCACGCGCGCGCATCCGGCGGACCTCCTCATCGGACAGACGGCTGCTGGCAGCGATCTCTGACAAGGCCGCAGTCAGCGCCGGATCGTCAAGGACGCGCTGGATGTCGGCCGCGGCGCTTGGCGGCGGCTCGGCAATCACCGCCTCGTCTTCGCGCATCGCCCAGTGCGCCGCCTCACGGAGCGCCTCCCGCCGACTCATGCCTCGCCTCCGATCGACAGGCCGCGCCGCTCCAGGGCGTGCCGGAGGTCGGCAAGCGCGCGCGTGCAGTGCTTCTCGACCGAAGCCTGGCGCATGCCGAGATCGGCCGCCACCACGGCACTCGGCACCCCGTCCAGGCGGCGCCTCAGAAAGATCTCTCGCCGCAGCGGGGGCATGACCTTGAGCGCGCGGACCAGAATCTCCACGCGCTGCCGGTAGTCCAGCACCTCCTCGGCCCGCGGCAACGGACAGGCGATCTCTTCCCCCAGCTCGGCGACCGGCGGGTGCGCCCGCTGACGGCGGAAATGGTCGTGCACCAGGTTGCGCGCCACGGCGAAGCAGAACGCGGCCGCGTCCGCGATCGGGCGCGTGCGGCGATAGTCGTAGAGGCGGAGATACGTTTCTTGGACGATGTCCTCGCCCTCGACCTGGTCACGAAGCCGCTGCGAGACGAAGCGGTGCAAGGCACGCCGCATTTCCGCATCGTGCACGGCAGCGGCCGGCCGTTCGCCGATAGCCGTCACTTCGATCATGACGTCGACCCTCCACCACAAAGGCCGCGTCCGCCGATCAGGCGCGCAGCATCATTGCCCCCCGGCCAAAGATGGCTGCACAGCGATTATGCCGGCCGCATGAAGTTCCCGTGACAGCTGCTCCTCAGCTGGCGGCCCAGTTCCACTTGCGTGCCAGGAGTTTTACCAACCACTCGGCGTCAGGACCGCCCAAGGCCGGCTTCCGAGGCAAGCTTTCCGTGGCGATGGCCGCCTTCTCAAGCGGCCCATGAGACCAAGCTTTGGGAGTGTCATGCAACCGTCGTTTGCTGCTCCTATCGGGCGCTGACGTCGGCCGTGGAGACATCTGTCATTGCTTTCCTCGATGGGAACGTTTGAGCGGCTGCGCCAGCAGATCGCGCGGATCACCGGTCGCGCCGATGCGGAGGACCTGCTGCAAGAGGCGCTGGTGCGTACGCTGGACCGCGGAACGGATACGGTGTGCAACCTGGAGGCGTTTCTGGTCCGGTCGGCCAGAAACCAGGCGTGCGACGATGCGCGCCGAGCGCGGCATCCTGCGACTCCGGCCGCACTGGACGCCAACGCCTTCCAGGTCGGCGATCCCCGTCCGCTGCCCGACGAGCATGCCGAGATGCGGCAACGGCTTGCGCGCGTTCGAAGCGGTATAGAGCGCTTGCCCGGGCGGACACGCGAGATATTCCTGATGCACCGCCTGGATGGTATGAAGTACCGCGAGATTGCGGCTGCGCTCGGCATCAGCCAAAGCGCGGTGGAGAAGCATATCGCGCGGGCAGCCGCGGACATACCGCTTTGGCGCGTTCGGGGAGCGCAGCTTCATCGGGCGTGCTGCCACCGCGCCCGCGCCGACCGCGGACGTGCAGCAGCTGCGCTTCGGCGTCGCGGGATGCCAGCATTATGAGGAAGGCTGGTTCCACGCCTTTGCCGCCCTTGCCGATCAGGAGCTCGACTTCCTGTTCCACTATGGCGACTATATTTACGAATATGCGCCTGCGCCGCCGCTGCGCATGCTGCGCGGGCGGCCGTTCAGCCCCGTCCGCCGCCATCTCGGCGGGGAGACCTACAGCCTCGCCGACTATCGTCTCCGCTATGCGCAGGTGAAGACCGATCCCGACCTTCAGCGCGCACACGCAGCCTGCGCCTGGTTCGTGACGTTCGACGATCACGAGATCGAGAACAATTGGGCTGCCGATCGTGACGAAAGCGGCACGCCGCCGGAGATCTTCCTGCTGCGTCGCGCGGCTGCGCTGCAGGCCTGGTACGAGCACATGCCGGTCCGCCGCTCGGCCTTTCCGAGGGCTGGAGGGTTGCGCATGCACCGTCATGCCAGCTGGGGCAGGCTGCTGGACGCGCACTTCCTCGACACGCGCCAGTATCGCTCCGATCAGGCTTGTGGCGACGGCGACAAGGCGCTCTGCGACATGGCGCGCGATCCTGCGCGCACCCTGCTCGGAGCGGAGCAAGAGCGCTGGCTGGCGCAAGGCCTAGCGAGATCGGAAAGTCGCTGGAACCTGCTCGCACAGCAGGTGCTGATGATGGATCTCGACCTGGGGAACGCGCCGGGCGCGCGCGAGCCGATCTTCAGCATGGATACCTGGGGCGGCTATCCGGCGGCACGGGAGCGTCTGCTCGGTCACATTGCGGATCAGCGGGTGCGCAACCTAATCGTGCTGACCGGGGACGCGCACCAGCATTTCGCCGGCAACCTCCGCCAGAAGGACGGCCCTGTGTTGGGCGCCGAGTTCCTGACGACGTCCGCTACCTCGGGCGGAGACGGACAGCGCCAGCATGGTGGGTGTTACGTCCAGCCCGGTGACCGCATAGCCTCGCCGCACCAACTCGCGAGCGAGCGGCACGCCCGCACCGCAGCCCAGGTCCAGCACCGCACCGCCCGCGGGCAAGAGCGCGCCGAACTGGTCCAGCCACACTGCCTCCACGAGAGCGGTGCCGCGCAGGGCCGCCCAGGCGGCGCCGTGACGCTGATAGACATCGACGATACGGGGAATCGCGCGCGGCACGTTTTTTTCCTTCATCATAAAGGCCGTTCTCCGAGCAGATGTCGCGTCACGCCCGTGATCTTCTGAGCGTAAAAAGCCCTTTTGAGGCCCTGAACAGCCTCATCGTGCAAAAGCCTAGTCAGTCAGATGAACCAGCGTCCGCTTGTAAGCAGCGGACGAGTGCCTCTGAACGACCGCATGTGGGCCTTTGCGCTCGCTAAGCTGCCCGTCGGCTTCCGCCCCAAACACGGACGCTCAACTGCGCAATCCGAACGACCGAAGCAGCCATTTGTCACCACCGACTGAGCTCTCCTGAACGGATGGCAGATGTTGGGGACGCGAACGGAGGCACTGAATGGCCGACTATGGGTCCACCTGTTGCCGGACGATCCCAGCAACAGGTGGACGCCTCATGGAAACTAGGCGCCGGCAATTCGAGCCGCGGCCTCGCGGTAGTTGTGAAGCGGGCGGCCCAGCAGTGCCGTCAGGCGGTCGACGTCGCGGGCTTCCGGGATCATGCCGTCGCTGACGTAGCGCTCGGCCATCAGCCGCATTTCGTAGGCGGTCCATTTCGGCATGAACGTCGCCATGTTCGCCTCGAAGCCGCTGGGGTCGTCGCCGCCATAGGCGACCGGGCGGCCGAGCACGTCCGACCAGATCGCGGCCACCGCGTCGCCGGTCAGCGTGTCCGGCCCGACGACGTTGATCGTTTCGATCGGCAGCGCGGCTTCGGCGGTATCGCGACGGATCAGCTCGACCGCGGCGATCTCGGCGATGTCGCGGGCGTCGACCATCGCCAAGCCCTTGCCGCCGATCGGCATCGGGTAGATC
Organism: Sphingomonas sp. ACRSK; assembly: GCF_022346685.1. Lineage (NCBI taxonomy): Bacteria > Pseudomonadati > Pseudomonadota > Alphaproteobacteria > Sphingomonadales > Sphingomonadaceae > Sphingomonas > Sphingomonas sp. ACRSK. Next base: position 14,445 of record NZ_JAKRNR010000043.1, read on the forward strand.
CCGTGGTTCAGGATCACGTCCTTCACCATCACCTCGTTGTCGATGAAATAGGTCGGGCGCAGGATGGTGGCGCCGAATCCCATCGCCTCCAGCATCCGCTCGGCGCCGTACTTCACCGCGAAATGCGGCACGTTGACGGCGCGATCGGCGTCGAACACCGACAGGTAGACCACGCGCTTGATCCCGGCTTCGCGCGCCAGATTGAGCGTGACGATCGCCTGGGTGAACTCGTCGCCGGTGACGGCATTGAGGAGGAACAGCGTGCGGACACCGACGAAGGCGGAACGCACGGCATCGATGTCGAGCAGCTCGCCCTGCGCCACCTCGACGCTGGCAGGAAAGGACGCCTTGGCGGGATCGCGGGTGAGCACACGCACGGCGGCGTCGCGCTGGACAAGCTGGTCGACGACGTGGCGACCGACGCGGCCGGTGGCTCCGATTACGAGAATGGTCATGGCATTCGCTCCTTCGCTGGGTCTTGCTGACGAGGCGAAGATGCGTGATCCATGGACGCGCAACTAGGCGCGCAATCTGGACGCAGCGTCTCACTGGTGGAACGACATGGACCTGCTTGCGCTCGCCGACTTCACACTCGTCGCCCGCCACGGCGGCTTTGGCAAAGCGGCGCGCGCCGCGCGCCGGCCCAAGGCCACCTTGTCGCGGCGCGTGGCCGAGTTGGAGGCGGCGCTCGACCTGCGCCTGTTCGAGCGGAGTCGACGCGACCTCAAGCTGACGGAGGAGGGGCGCGCCCTGTTCGAACGCGCCGGCGCGTTGCTGAGCGAGCTGGAGGAAACCGCCGCAGCGATCGCATCGGGGAGCGAGCGGGTGCGGGGGCGGCTGCGGATCAGCGTGCCGCTGCTGTTCGGACAGCTGGCGATGGGGCGGCTGGCGGCCGACTTCGTGCGGCAGCACCCCGAGGTGCGCCTTGAGGTTACGACAGACGACCGGGCGGTCGATATGATCGAGGAGGGCTACGACCTCGTGATCCGCGTCGATCCCGCGGCCGACGAGGCGCTGGTCGGCCGCCCGTTCCTGCACGATCGACTGGTGGTGGTGGCTGCTCCGGAGGTGCCGCGACCGACCGACGCGGCCGCGCCAGTCGTGGTCCGCGGAGGCGATGCCGCGGCGATCTGGTCGGTGCGCGCAGCGGACGGACCGGCGGAGTTGAAAGTCGACCCGGTCATGCGTCTGTCCTCGATGGTGATGATCCGCGACGCGGTTCTCGCCGGGGGCGGGGCAGCTCGCCTGCCGCTGTCGCTTGTCGGCCGAGATATCGCCGACGGCCGGCTTGCGCACTGGGGTGACGTGGCGGGATCCGACATCGCGCTTTGGGCCCTCTATCCGAGCCGCAGGCTCCTCAATGCCAGGGTAGCGGCGTTCCTCGAGTTCCTGCGCCGGTCGTTCCCCGCGGGGGCGCCGGAGGAGCTCGCCGCCTTTGTTGAAGGCCGGGGACGGGACTTCGGGGAGGCGCAGCCTTTGCCGCCGACATGAACGAGCGGCCGATGTCGGATAGTCGAGCTTCCGCTGCGGATGTCGCCTTTGCGGATGCCAAGGCGATTCAGGGCGCAGCAGTGTGCTACTGCGCCCTCCTGTGTCAGCCGATGGCGTTGAGTTCGGCGACGGCGTCGTCGGGCAGCGTCAGCGATGCCGCGATAAGGTTCTCGTGCAGGTGCGCCACCGACGAGGTGCCGGGGATGAGCAGGATGTTGGGCGCGCGTTGCAAGAGCCAGGCAAGCGCCACCTGCATAGGCGTCGCGCTCAGCCGTTCCGCAACATGGAAAAGCGCCAACGACTGGAGCGGGTTAAATCCGCCAAGTGGAAAGAAGGGGACATAGGCGACGCCCTCGGTCGCCAGCATGTCGATGAGGGCATCGTCCTGGCGATGGGCGAGGTTGTACTGGTTCTGAACGCATACAATCCTGGCAATCCCGCGTGCCTCTTCGAACTGCGCGGGCGTCACGTTGCTGAGACCGATATGCCGCACCAGCCCCTGGCGTTGCAGATCTGCAATCGCCTTCAGCGGAGCAGCCAGCGATCCTTCGGCCGGGCCGTGCACATCGAACATCAGGCGCAGGTTGACGACGTCGAGCGCCTCCAGCCCGAGGTTCGTCAGATTGTCCTCGACGGCGCGCGCGAGCTCGTCCGGTTCGAACGCCGGCAGCCACGCCGCATCCTCGCCGCGGCGCGCGCCAATCTTGGTGACGATCAACAGGTCGTCCGGGTAGGGTGACAGCGCCTCGCGGATCAGCCGGTTGGTAATGTGCGGGCCGTAGAAGTCGCTCGTATCGATGTGGTTCACGCCCGCCGCGATGGCGGCACGAAGCACCGCCAGCGCCTGGTCGAGATCGCGCGGCGGACCGAACACGCCGGGTCCGGCGAGCTGCATCGCGCCATAGCCCATCCGCTTCACGCTGCGCCCGGCCAGCGGGAAAGTACCTGCCTTGTCGATCATTGTCGGTCTCCTGTGTGCTGGAACCGAGATACGGCTTGCGGATCGTGCGGATAAGTCGGAGTCATCCGCACGGGCTGTACGGAAAACCGAACGATGAAAGCCGACCTTGCCGACCTCAACGCCTTCCTTGCGGTTGCGCGGGCGCGCGGGTTCCGCGATGCCGCCCGTGCGGTCGGATCGAGCGCTTCGACGCTCAGCGAAGCGGTCCGGCGCCTGGAAGCGCAGCTAGGCGTCCGCCTGCTCCACCGCACGACGCGCAGCGTCACGCCGACGGAGGTAGGCACCCGGCTGATCGAGCGTCTTACGCCTGCTTTGGACGAGGTGGAGGCGGCGCTCGAGGTGGTAAACCTGTTCCGCGAGCGGCCGGCGGGGACACTGCGCCTGAACGTACCGGTGAGCGCGGCGCGGCTGGTGCTGCCGGCAATCCTGCCCGGCTTCCTCGCTGCCTATCCCGACATCCAGGTCGAGATCATCGCCGAAGACGGCTTCGTCGACGTGGTGGCATCGGGCTGCGACGCGGGTATCCGATATGACGAGCGGCTGGAGCAGGACATGATCGCGGTACCGATCGGACCGCGCGTGCAGCGCTTCGCAACCGCCGCGTCACCGGCGTATCTGGACGCGCATGGTCGCCCAAGCCATCCGCGCGACCTGCTCAAGCATGCCTGTCTGCGCGGCAGGTTCACCAGCGGCGCGCTGACGAGTCCATGGGAGTTCGAGCGCAAAGGCGAGATCGTGCGAGTTGAGCCGCAGGGCCCGTTGATCGCCAGCGTCACGGGCGCGGCGGATCTGCTGGTCGACGTGGCGATCGGAGGCGGCGGGATCGTCTCTCTGTTCGAAGACTGGCTGCGACCGGCGATCGATAGCGGAGCGTTGCAACCGGTACTGCCGGAGTGGTGGCAGGCATTCTCGGGACCGTTCCTCTATTATTCGGGCCGCCGTCTGGTGCCGCCGCCGCTACGCGCGTTTGTCGACTTCATTCGCAGCTAGGACGCAGCCGTCGGTGAATGCCCGACCAAATGAACAGATGTCCGCTCCTGGAGAGCGGCTTTGTGCGTCTGAATGGCGGTTTGTGGGTCTTTTAGCCCCGTCGTGGGGCGGAAAAGATGCGTTTCCCTGTGCCGCCGCGAAGCCAAGCCCGACGCATCCTATGTAGAAGGTGGCGAGGCTGATTGCCGCGGCCGGCGGCATCCATTCAACGGGAGTGCATCATGAAAAAGATCGGGTTCCTTTCGTTCGGCCATTGGTCGGCCTCTGCGCAGTCCGCAACCCGATCCGCCTCAGACGTGCTTCTGCAGTCGATCGATCTTGCTGTTGCCGCGGAAGAACTCGGCGCAGACGGTGCGTACTTTCGCGTTCACCATTTCGCGCAGCAGTTGGCATCGCCTTTCCCACTGCTGGCGGCCGTGGGCGCCAGAACCAGCCGGATCGAGATTGGCACGGGTGTCATCGATATGCGGTATGAAAATCCGTTCTACATGGCGGAGGACGCCGGATCCGCCGACCTGATCAGCCGCGGTCGGCTGCAACTCGGCATCAGTCGCGGCTCGCCCGAACAGGTGATCGAGGGCTGGCGCCACTTTGGCTATGCGCCCAGGGAGGGGGAGAGCGACGCCGAAATGGGCCGGAGGCATGCGGAGGTTCTGCTCGATCTGCTGCGAGGTGAGGGCTTCGCGGAGCCGAGTCCCAACCCGATGTTTCCCAATCCACCAGGCTTGTTGCGGGTGGAACCGCATGCGCCGGGCCTGCGTCGGCGCATTTGGTGGGGATCGGCGTCGAACGCCACCGCGATCTGGGCTGCGCAGCGCGGCATGAACCTGCAGAGCTCGACCCTGAAGGCGGACGAGAGTGGTGAGCCACTTCACGTACAACAGGCCAAGCAGATCCGGCTCTACCGTCAGGCATGGAAGGAAGCAGGGCACGATTGGCAGCCGCGTGTTTCCGTCTCGCGCTCGATCTTCCCGCTCATGAACGACCGCGACCGTGCTTATTTCGGGCGGGGCAGCAGCAGCGACCAGATCGGAGTGATCGACAATATGCGCGCGGTGTTCGGCCGTTCCTACGCCGCCGAACCCGAACAGTTGATCGCCCAACTGCGGGCGGACGAGGGCATCGCCGAAGCCGATACGCTGCTGCTCACGATTCCGAACCAGCTTGGCGTGGATTATAACGCCCATGTGCTTGATGCCATCCTGACGCACGTCGCACCCGCGCTCGGCTGGCGCTGAGGCGCCACCGGCAATCCTCGCGGGTGCGCTGCCACCGTTGTTCGGAAACCGAGCCTCTGCGCGATCTTACCTGTCCTTCCTGAGGACAGCGAATGCTGATGCACCGGTTCAGCTCGCCGACGAGGGACGTCCCACCCGCCCGCTGCGCCTGAATGCCTAGCGCAGGGACATTGGCCGCCCTGACAACCGCAGGTGTTCTCGACGCAAGCAAAGCTATCTCGTTATTCCCACTAGATTGATAGGAGAATAGAAGAAGACGAACTGCAGGGAGCGATGATGACTGCTGAATGGACGCGGGTTTCCGGTGCTGTCGCATCGTTGCTTCTGGGAATGCCTGTTGCAGCCGTGGCGCAGACGGCGACCGTCGACACGTCATTGACGCCAGATGCGGAGCAGCCGCTCGCCGATACCGAGGGCGGGGATGGGCAGGATATCGTGGTGACCGGTATCCGCAGCGGCATCGAGCAGGCCGTGCGGATCAAGCGTGACGCCGACAGCATCGTCGACGTGATCAGTGCCGAGGACATCGGCCGCTTCCCCGACGTCAACGTGGCGGAGTCGGTGCAACGGATCAGCGGCGTGCAGATCAACCGAACCCGCGGCGAGGGTCGCAGCGTCAACATTCGCGGGCTTCCCGACACCTTTACGCTGGTGACGCTCAATGGCCGTGCCGTGCCCAACGCGCTCAACGACCTGTTTGCGGGCGTCTCGCGCTCGTTCGACTTCTCCGCACTCGCGCCGGAGTTCGTGCGCACGCTGGAAGTGTACAAGTCGCCCACCGCAGATCTTGAGGACGGAGGGCTGGCGGGCACCGTCAATGTCCGGACGCCGCGGGCGTTGGATCTGAGGAAGAGGGTGCTGACGCTGTCCGCGCAAGCCGAGCACGAGAGCAATTCAGGCAAGCTCTCGCCGCGGATATCGGGGTTGTTCGCCGACACCTTCCTCGATGGAAGGCTGGGCCTGACTCTCGGCGCCTCTTACACCCAGCGCCGCCCCCAGACGTGTCCGCCGTCAGCACCAATGGCACAGATTTGAGGTTGTGATTTAAGGAGGATCTGGGCTTCGTCGTAGTGACGAAGGAACGAAGATGAAGCCCAGATCCTCCAATGTAAAATCGCCCG
>NZ_JAKRNR010000044.1:0-20081 GCF_022346685.1 Sphingomonas sp. ACRSK
TCCTCACACGGCTCTTGGCTGGCTGACGCCAGCTGAATATGCTGCATCCGCCGGGGTTAACCCCGGCGGATGCAAGCCGGAAGCTCGCATCACGCCCGGATGAGAAACCGGGGGACCGTCAAACACCGGTCGGTCTCTGGTCGCAGCTGGATGAAAGACTGGGGTCACGTCAGCTCGAACGGCCGACGTTGGGCGTTTCCCGAGGGGCGGTCTGATGAGGCTAAGACTTAGCCTTCGGCCGGAACGGCGGCGAGGGAGCGTGTCCCCGCGCAACCGCGCGGGGGCAGGATCGTTGGGCGCTGCTGAGGAGAAAAACGATCGCCCACGCCAGCAACGTCGTGCAATGCGAAGGACCCGACAGCCCCCACGCGTTCGACATCGTCCCGCTCCAGCCGAGAAACGGCCCCCTGGATGTCAAGTGTCCGATCTGCCGGGGCCACGGCCAGTGGAACACCGAGATCGATCTGGTGAGCTTCCGGTGCAAGCGTGCCGTCTGCGACTATTGTCACGGCGCCGGATGGATCGAGACCGGCGACGATCCCGTCGGGCACCCCGACATCGTCATGACCCCGGACGGCTATCCCAAATGGGTGGTCGCCTATGATCCACGCCAGGATGCTGAGCAGTTGCCGACCGAAACTGCTCCCGCGCCTTCTTGTGTGAACCCATGAACAACCGCCCCCGGATCGGGCGCTGAACGTCCGAGTTTGGGTGGAAAGCGGTCGTTCGTGGTCGTCACATGTGATTGTCCGGGTCCCAGTCTCGAATGCTTGGCGTCACCGGAAGCCCGAGGCTTTGGTCATCGAGCCACTCAATCGTTCGGCAATCTATATTTCTAGCTGCAAGCAAGTCCGTGTGGGCTAACATCATTCCAAGCAGAAGTGCTTGAACCTCATCCACGCCACCAGCGCGCTTGTTCTTCATGCCCTCGGGCCAGTTGATTTGAACTTGGCAGAAGAAACTTCCGGCGTCTTCCACTGGTCTGTAAAATCGACATTCCGCCTGCTGTCCGTCGATCTCGTAAACTCGTCGGGCAATCACGTTGTCGGTCATGCGACACCTCCCGCTTGATGGCCTAAACGCGCTCGCATGCGTCCGCTAGTAGGCGTTTTCTGCCGGTCCGCTTCTGGCGCTCGCTTTCGGCCAGAGCAATGACGACAAGTGGTGGGAAGCGGACATCGCTGCTTTCCAGTTGCGGTCGCATGTTGCACGCTCCCTACATGAGGCGCGCAAGCATGATCATTCTTGGGATCTGGGCTGCGTGCCTGCTGACCGCGGGGCTTAACCACGCTCGCCTGTTGGTTCAGCACGGCCTTTGCTGGGACTATGGTGGCCTGAACTCGATCAGTGCGGCATATCAGACAGGCCTGACGTTTCTCGACCCGTTGGTGGCCGTCATTCTTTTCATCAGGCCTAGAGTCGGGATCGTCGCGACAATTGTTCTTATCATCACCAACGTCATCCACAACCTTGCTACGATCGCTTACTTCGCACCTGAAGGTGAGTTCCTGATGCGTGCGTCACATCCAATCACGTTGAGCCAGTTCGCCTTCATGCTGTTCGTGATCGCCACAACTAGGAGAGCGTGGCTTGGCGCGATACGCAGCGGCTAGGAGGCCCTCTCCCACCACGGCAACGTCGGCATCTGGGCGTTTGCTGCCGGTCCGGTCCCGACGTCCACATTCGTCCGACCGAGGCTGGGAGGGAGGTAGGGAGCTTTGAGCCTCTGCCTCTGAAAAACGGCTTTTCTCCAGGAGCGGTGGCTACGCCGGCACGCGCAGTTCAGGTGTCGGGATAGTCCTCTCTCGAAGCGGGGCAAAAACTTGCTCGGGCGACCAGCTGTGCTACTATCGCGACGAATCGAGGTTTATCATGCTCCTCTTCGCTGCGTTGGCTGCCGTTGCCGGAACCGGATGCTTGATCGAGGATGCGGTTTATCAGCAACGCGGCAGTGATATCGTAGCCCGCTTCCAATCAGTGGATGCAGGACCGGATTGGAGGTCCGGCCTAGCGTTGAAGTTGTCGTTCGGAGCGCCGGTGGCCGACCAATGGTGGCTCGTCTGGGAAGGCGGCACTGCAGGCGGGCACTTTCTCGCATCCACCGGGGTTGTCTCCGCTGCGAACTGGCGGCCGCCCGGTCCGGACAGTTCGGCCGATCGCCCGCTGGGCGATCTGGTTCTGATCGCTGCCGAAGCCGACTATGCTATCCGGCGCGACGCCATCGTGCGCGGAGCACCGGCGCCGGCACATCTTCTCATCCCTGATCTGCGCCAGGCGACCTGGTACCGGGTGGCGCCAGACCAGCGCGTCGGCGAGTCCGGGCAGTTTTTCGACCTGATCGGCTGCGACGGGAAGCGCAAGGAAAGGTGAGCAGATGGTGCTGACGATGCTTCTCATGGCCGCTGCAGCGACAGTCGTGACGGGCGATTTCGATCGCGATGGCGTATCCGACCAGGCGTTTCTACGCTCAGCCGGCGGCAAGCTCCAGGTGGTCATCAGCGGCCATAAGGGTGAGACGATCGTCTATACTGGGCGGGACGACGGCTCGTCACTGTATCTCAGCAAGCTGCGGCCGGGCACGTATGCAACCGCATGCGCAAAGGAATTGGGTTCAGACCATCTTCCGTGCGATCCGTGGTCGATCAGCGTTGTGGGGGACACGCTTGAGTTCGGCACCCCAGAGTCGTCGCAGGCAGCCGTTCTGTGGTCGGACGGTGCCTATCGGGTAGTGTGGCTCAGCGATTGATCGGTTGTGGGTGCTCCCGACCGTCAGCGTTCCCGAGCCTACGACCTAGTTCGAAAGGGTTGGGCACGTCGGACGGGGCACGGCGGGCGATCCATGCCGCCCCGCCCGCTCGGTCGAGCACACGCAATGCGATGCCGGCCTGCGTGGGCCGGACCTCGTCCGTTGGGGCTGAGGACCGCGATCAGTAGGTCGCAGGCGGATCGCTGGCGGGGAAGGATTCGTCGGAGGCTTCGTCGACGCGCGTCCACGGGCGTGCGGTCGGGTCGCGCATGGATTCGGGGCCGGCGGGGCGGACCGGCTGGGAACTGCCGCGGGAGGCGTCCTGGTCCTCGGGCCGGGCGAAGGCGGCGCTGCCGACCAGAGCGTCCGGGGCCGTCGTGTCGGGCGTGCGATGGCGCGCGCGGCGGGCGCGGCTCGCCACGACGGCGCCGGTGACGAGCGCGCCGAGTGCGAGGGTGCGCGCCACGGGGCGGAGCGCCAGCCAGGTGTAGAGGCTGGGATGGGTGCGGCCGGTGAAGTCGCCGCGCGCGCGGTCGTCGCCATCGGGTGCGTAGAGGTTGCCGGGCTGGCCGGCGGGGGCAGGGCGCTCGGTGCGCGAGCCGGGGATGCCGAACTTCGCCAGCAGGGTGTCCATCACGCCGGGGGCCGTCACCTGGTTGATCGCCATGCTGCGGCCGGCGCCGCCGGCGAACAGGTCGCGCACGGGATGTTCGGCCGCGTAGAGAACGCAGTCGGCGACGACGCCCGGATCGTAGAAGGGGGGCGGCCCCTTGGGCACGACATCGAGCTTGCTGCGGGAGTTGGTGAAGAAGGGGGTGTTGATCGTCGCCGGCTTGATGCTGGTCACCGACACCGGCGCGCCCTCTGCCATCAGCTCGCGGCGCAGCGCGTCGAAGGCGCCCTCGATTGCGTGCTTGGACGCGGCATAGGCGCTGTGCAGCGGCAGCGAGACGATGCTTTCGACCGAGGAGATCACGATCAGCGCGCCGCCCTGCTCGCGCAGGTACGGCAGGGCCGCCTGGGCGCCGTGGACATAGCCCATGAAGTTCACCTCCAGGATGCGGCGGAACTCCTCGGGCGTGGTGTCCTCGAACCCGGCGTAGACCGAGACGCCGGCGACGTTCACCCAGCTGTCGATCCGGCCGAAGCGGGCGACGGCATCGCGTGCCAGCTGGCGGACCTGCGCCTCGTCGGTGACGTCGCAGACGACCGCCACGGCCTTGCCGCCGGCCTGGGTGATTTCCTCCACCAGCGAGGCGAGGCCGGCCTGGCCGCGAGCGGCGACGACGAGGGTGGCGCCTGCGGCCGCAGCCCGGCGCGCGGTCTCGCGGCCGATGCCGCTCGACGCGCCGAGGATCACCATGACTTGTTCGGAAAGGGATTTGAGCTTTACCGCCATGTTCCTGGCCTTCGCTGCCTGAGGGGTCGCGCGCTGCACGGGGTGCTTCACGAACGGCAGGCGGCGGCGGGGGTTCCCTGGCCGGGGCGAAGGGGTCAGGCGGCGCGGCGCTGGGCGTGGGCGGAGGTGCGCAGCGCCTCTGCCACCAGCGCGAAGAAGGCGCGGCTGGCCGGAGCATGGTCCGCGTCCCATTCGGGGTGCCACTGGACGGCGAGCACGTCGGCGCCGCACGGGCGCGCCCAGATTGCCTCGACCAGATCGTCCCCTTCCGCTCGCGCCTCGACCGTGAGGCCGGAGCCCAGGCGGTCGACGCCCTGCTGATGGACGGAGTTCACCCGCAGCCGCGAGCAGCCGGTGGCGCGGGCGAGGCGGCCCTGGTCGGCCAGGCGAATGGCGTGGTGGTGGTCGAACAGCGCGTCATAGCCTTCGTCCCAGTCGCCGCGGTGGTGGCCGGCGTCGGCGGGCTGCTCGCACAGGGTGCCGCCGAACAGCACGTTCAACTCCTGCATGCCGCGGCAGATGCCGAACACGGGCTTGCCGCCCTCGATCATGCGGGCGGAGAGCGCCAGGGCGACTTCGTCGCGTTCGGGATCGTGCGCGGCCGGGCGGGGGGCGGGGGCGGCGCCATAGCGTTCCGGCGCGACGTGCGAGCGCGAGCCGGTGAGGAGCAGGCCGTCGAGCGCGGCCGCCACCCCGGCGATGTCGGCCGCATCGGCGACGGCGGGGACGAGCAGCACGGTCGCCTCGACCAGCTGGGTGAGCGGGCGGACGAAGCGGGTGGCGACGACCTGCACCGGGCGATCCACCACTTCGTTGCAGCAGAGCACGCCCACGACGGGGCGGGCCGGCGCGGCTTCGGGAAGGGCGGGGCGGAAGCGCATCAGTCCGCCGTCTCCACCAGCACGTCGCGCAGCGTCGCCCCGGCGGTTCGATCGAGCCGCCGCGCCTCCGGCTGGACCACGACGCTGTCGGGGGGCACGTCGTCGAGCAGCCAGACGTTGCCGCCGATGGTGGAGCGGGCGCCGATGGTGACGCGGCCGAGGATGGTCGCGCCGGCATAGATGACCACGTCGTCCTCGACGATCGGGTGGCGATCGTGGCGGGGGCGGCCGCCGTCGCGGGTGTCGCCGGGCGCACTGCGCGCGCCCAGCGTCACATGCTGGTAGAGCCGCACGCGATCGCCGACGATGGCGGTCTCCCCGATCACTACGCCGGTGCCGTGGTCGATGAAGAAGCCGCTGCCGATCGTCGCGCCCGGGTGGATGTCGATCCCGGTGCGGGCGTTGGCGAGCTCCGAGATCAGCCGGGCGACGATGGGCGCGCCGAGCTGGTGGAGCTGGTGGGCGATGCGGTGGTGCAGGCTGGCGAGGGCGCCCGGATAGCAGAGCAGGATCTCGTCCACGCTGCGCGCCGCCGGATCGCCGAGAAACGCGGCGTCCACGTCGCTGTCGACCAGCTGGCGGACCTCCGCGAGCGTGGCGGCGAACAGGCGGACGATCATGCCGGTCTGGTCGGGATCGAAGCTGTCGCGCGCCTCCTCCTGCCAATAGCCGAGTTCGGCGGCGACCTCACGCTTCAGGTCGGCGAGGGCCAGGGCCAGGCGCTCGGCGACGAAGCTGTCCTCCGCCTCCGCGGTGCCGCGGAAGCCGCCCAGGCGGCGGGGATAAAGGGCGGTCGCCAGCGTCGCGACGATGCGGGCGACGGCGTCGCGGGCGGGGAAGCTCTCCACGTCGCGCGATTCGTCCTGGCGCTGCCGCCACGCCGCGCGGGCGACGCGCAGGGCGGCGACGGTCTCGATCAGCGTGCGCGACATGGCCTACCTCCGATGTGGAGGAACATACCCCATCGACAGAATAGGAATTCAAAGAAATGCTTTGCCGGGGCGAAGCCGTGGATCAGGCGGGGTCGGAGGTGGAGGGGCGGCCGGTCTCGAGCCGGCCGGCGATGCGGCGAAGAAAGCCGGGGGCGGCCGGGCTGGTGAGGGTGAGGTCGTACCAGCCGCCGGTGGGCGCGAGGCTCCAGGGCGGCGGGGTGCCGGTGCCGCGCCAGGAGCGGTGGTGGTCGGCATAGGCGTTGGCCGCGACCTGCCATGCGGCCGCGCCGGGACGGGCGGCGAGGGCGAGCGTCGCGCGCGCCGGATCGAGGTGCCAGGCGATGCGCCGGGCAAGCGCGCGATCGGCGGCGCGGCCGGCGAAGTGGCGGTGGAAGCCGTTGGGGCCGAGCACCCACAGGTCGTAGGCGCCGTCCGCGCCCGCGCCCGCCCAATGGCCGGTGAGCTGCCCGCCCGCCTCCACCGTGTAGCGGCGGGGCAGGCGATCGAGCGCGAGCCGGTCGTAGACGTGGAAGACGGCGGCGACGCCGGCGCGGTTCGCGCCTGCGTGGAAGGTGAGGCGGATGCCGTCCTCGTCCGGCGCCTCGGTGACGGAGAGATGGTAGGGGAGCGGACGCGAGGGGCGGACGCCCGGCTCCTGCACCAGCGGCTGAGGGGCGGCGGGGGCGCGGGGCGCGACCTGGCCCTGGATCGCCGCGCTGCGGCTGGCGTCGGGGCGCGGATCGGGGATGCCTTTGGGCAAGCCGCGGTTCGGGCTGGCGAAGTCGAACACGGAGGTGAGGTCGCCACACACGGCGCGGCGCCAGGGCGAGATGTTGGGCTCGGCGACGCCGAAGCGCTGCTCCAGGAAGCGGATCACGGAGGTGTGGTCGAACACCTGCGAGTTGACCCAGCCGCCGCGGCTCCAGGGGGAGATGGCGTAGAAGGGGACGCGGGGGCCCAGGCCATAGGGGCGGCCGCGCAGCTCCGGCAGGTCGACCGAGGCATCGGCGGCGGTCGGGACGCGGTGATATTCGCCCGTCGTGCTGACGGTGGAGGCCCCGGCGAGGCCGCCGGGCGCCGCCGGATCGGGGGACGGCGGGGCGGGCGGCGGGACATGGTCGAAGAAGCCGTCGTTTTCGTCGAACATGACGAGCAGCACGGTACGGGCCCAGACCTTTGGATCGGCGGTGAGCACGTCGAGCAGCTCGGCGGTGTAGGCGGCGCCCTGGGCGGGGCTGGACGGGCCGGGATGCTCGGAGCCGGCGGCGGTGGCGATCACGTAGGACACCTGCGGCAGGCGGCCGGCGAGCACGTCGGCGCGCAGGCCGTCGAGCGCGCGGGTGGTGAGCGCACGATCGCGAAGCGCCGGATCGGCACCGGATGCACCCTTATGGGCGGCGCGGAAGGCCTCGAATCCGACCAGGGGGTTGTCGGTGAAATTGTCGGCCATGTCCTGGTAGATTCGCCAGTCGACCCCGGCCGCCTGGAGGCGCTCGACATAGCTGGTCCAGCGATAAGGCTCGGCCCAGCCGCCATCCTCGGCGAAGCTGTCGTGCGAGTTGGCGATGGCGGGGCCGCCGGCTTGACCCTCGGGGTCGTTGGTGCCGGTCCACAGGAACAGCCGGTTGGTGTTGGTGCCGGTCTGCAGCGAGCAATGATAGGCGTCGCAGACGGTGAAGGCATCGGCGAGCGCGAACTGGAAGGGAATGTCGTCGCGCCGATAGTGGCCCATCGCGCGCTCGGTCTTCACCTCCGGCCAGTGCGCCATGCGGCCGTGATCCCAGGCGCGCTGCGCGTCCGGCCAGCTATGGGGCGTGCCCTCCATGCGCATCAGCGCCCAGTGGGTGCGGGTCGAGAGATGGAAGGGGGAGACGGTGCGCGGCCCCTCCTTGGCGGTGCGGTCGAGCTGCTGCCAGACGGTGCGGGCGGCGCCGTCTGAACCGGGCGCGAGCGGGATCGGCAGGCGATCGCCGAAGCCGCGGACGCCGCGCAGCGTCCCGAAATAATGATCGAAGCCGCGGTTCTCCTGCATCAGGATCACGACGTGCTCGACGTCGCGCAGCGTGCCGGTGCGCACGTCCGCCGGGATCGCCAGCGCGCGCGCGATTGAATCCGGAACGGCGAGCGCGGCGGCGCCAAGGCCTGCCTTCAGAAGGGTGCGGCGGTGCAGTTCGGTCATCCCGTCCCCGTGGCAGCGACCGCGCAAAGGCTCAAGCCGCTCCCGCCCGCGGAGCCGGTCAGCGCATGCTCCCGCGGCAATTGGTGCGAGTCACTTTCAACAGGAACGGGTGCGTGGCTGATGCGCTTGGGATGGACCAGAACGATACAGCAGGAGCCCGGCAATGTTCATGCATAACAAGCGGTTGCAATATACCGTGCGCGTTTCGGAGCCCAATCCGCGGCTCGCCACCATGATCATGGAGCAGTTCGGCGGCGCCGACGGCGAGTTGGCCGCGGCGATGCGCTATTTCACGCAGGGCCTGGGCGAGGACGATCCCGGCCGCAAGGACATGCTGCTCGACATCGCGACGGAGGAGCTGAGCCACCTGGAGGTGATCGGGTCGATCGTCACCATGCTCAACAAGGGCCTGAAGGCGCAGCTGGCTGAGGGCACGATGAAAGAGGCCGAGCTCTACCAGATGGTGGGGCAGACCGGCACCAGCGCCAAGGAATCGATCCTGTTCGGCGGCGCCCCGGCGCTGTGCGACAGCGCGGGCGTGCCCTGGACGGCGGCCTATGTGGACTCGCGCGGCGAGCCGACCGTCGACCTGCGCTCCAACATCGCGGCCGAGGCGCGCGCCAAGATCGTCTATGAGCGGCTGATCAACATCACCGACGATCCCGGCATCAAGGACGCGCTGGGCTTCCTGATGACCCGCGAGGTGGCGCACCAGAAGTCGTTCGAGAAGGCGCTCTATGCGATCGAGAACAACTTCCCGTCGGGCAAGCTGCCGGGTGTGGAGAAATACGCCAGCATGTACGTCAACACCTCGCAGGGCGAGGGGGACACCACGGGCCCGTGGAACGCGGGCGACGAATGGGACCGCGTCGACGACCTGCAGCAGGTGATGCCGGCCGACGAGGGCGACGGCACGGCGACCGTCAAGCTTCCCGCCAAGGACCAGAAGGTCGCGGCCAAGATGGTGGAGCGGACCGCATCCGATCCGACCGCCGACCCGACCACCGGGGCGGACCTAGGCGCGGGCCCGGGCGCCGGCCGCACCAAGAACGGCGACATGGGCGGTGCTCCCGACATCCAGTCGGCGCCGGCGATGGCAGAGGCCACCGTCGCGAAGTGACGAACAGGGCCGGCGCTCCCGCAACGGAAGCGCCGGCCCTTGTTCTGCTGGGGCAGCTAGCGCTTCAGCGTGTAGAGATAGGCGGCCATGTCGCGGGCGTCGCGCTCGGTGACGCCCTGATCCGGCATGCCGTTGCCGGGAAGCACCTGCTGCGGCTGGCGCAGCCAGCGGGTGAGGTTCTTCGGATCGTTGACCAGGACGCCGGCGATCTCGGCGCGCAGAGCGATGCCGTTGAGGGCCGGGCCGGTGGTGCCCGTGGCGCCGGCGATGCCGGGGATGCGGTGGCAGGCGCCGCAGTTGTAGCGGCCGATCGCGGCCTTTCCGGCCGTGGCATCGCCGCCGGTCATCGCCTCCGCCTGGGTGCGGGTCTGCGCCCCATCCTGGTAGTAGATGCCGAACACGGAGGCGGCGCCCGCGATCGTGGCGATGCCGGTGAGGATCAGCACGAAGCGCAGCTCAGACGGCATCGGCGGTCCTTTGCGGCGACGGCACGAGCAGCGTGCGGAACAGCGCGAGCGCGGCGACGAGGTGGACGAGGCCTCCGGGCACCCACATGACGAGGCCGGCGACCTGCTGGTCCTCCGCCGGGGTCATGCCGAAGGGTGCGAGCGCGAGGCGTGCATAGCCCGCGTACCAGGGGGAGTCGGAGAAGGCCATCAGCGCCCCCAGTGCCCCCGTCACGAACGAGGTGACGAGCAGACAGAAGGCGGCGAGCGCACGGTCGCCGAGCGCGCTTGCCCCGGCACCGCGCCGGCCGAGCATCGCCGTCCAGAACAGCAGCGCGCTGACGATGAAGCAGAGGTGCTGGGTGGCGTGCCAGCCCTCGCTCGCCAGCGCCACGTCGAACAGCGACGGCATGTGCCAGATCCACAGCACCGCCGCCTGGAGGAGCGTCGCGACGACGGCGCCGGTGGCCCAGGTGAAGGGGACCGACACCGCCCGGCTGGCGCTGATGCGGCCGAGGGTACGGCGGGCGGCGGCGGGGAAGGCCCAGAGCATCGCCGACAGCGGCTCGGCCAGCACGACCAGGGGAGCGGCGAGCAGCATCAGCAGCTCGTGCTCGATCATGTGGGCGGTGAAGGAGCGCTCGCCCGCTTCGTGGAGCGGCGACACCAGCGCGCCCGCGAGCGTCAGCCAGCCGGCGGCGAAGAGCCACGGGCGTCGCTTGAGCCGGGGGCGGCCGCCCGCCGAGCGCGCGTAGAGGCGGCGCCAGCCGAGCCCGAACAGGAGGGCGGAGAGCAGCAGGGGCACGGTGATCCACGGGTCCCAGGTCCAGCCGGGCGGCTCGCCATGATCGTGGCCGCCGTGCGCGAGGGCGGCGGTGGGCACCGCGAGCGCCAGCAGCGGGGCGAGGCGGATCAGCTGACGCATGGCGGGACGATCAGCACGGCCAGCGTCTGGAAGGCGATGGCGAGCGCGAAGATGCCGGCAAGCAGCAGCGCGACGCGCGACAGCCAGGCGCGGGGCGGCGTCTGGTCGCCCGCAGGCCGCGCACAGGGCCAGGCGATCGCCATGGCGAGGCCGCACACCGCAAGGCTGGCGAGACCCCAGGCGAGGCCGAGCCAGGCGCCGACGGGGGCGCAATCGACCTTGAGCACGCTGCCGAGACCCAGTTCGAAGACGTACCAGGCGACGGGCGGCAGCAGCAGCGCCGCCCAGGGGCGCACGCGTCCCGCGCGGGAGAGGGACTCGCTCACCCGAACCTCGGCGCCAGATAGACGAGCGCGCCGACCGGGATCCAGGTCAGCACCACGAAGGTCCAGTAATTGGCGTTGTCCTCGACATCGGCGAACTGATCGTCGCCGACCTCATGGGTGTAGAGCCACACGCACTGGACGGCGGTGTCGCCGATGTCGGTGATGAGGTGGCTGGTGTGCAGCACCAGCAGCATCCAGGTCAGCGAGCCATAGGCATTGTCGTACCAGGTGACGTTGAGGTGCCCGAACTCGATCCCGCGCGGGATCAGCAGCAGGAGGCCGATGACGGTCATGGCAAGCGTGCCGATGCGGACGCCGCGCTCGTTCTTCGCCTTGGCGCAGCGGCGGACCCAGAGGTTGGGGATTTCGCTCAGGAACAGGCCGAGCGTCAGCACCGCCGGCCACAGCAGGTCGGGCGGGCGGACGCCGTCGGGCGGCCAGCCGGCCGTCTGGCTCATGAGGTAGAGATAGGCGCCGGCGGCGAGCGCGAAGGCGGTGCCCTCGATCGCCATGAAGCCGATGTTGCCCCACCAGATGAGGTGGCTCGAACCCGATGCGGTCTCGGGCAGGTCGGAGAGGTCGCCGACGACGCGGGTGGGCACGGCGTCGCTCATCGGTTGCGCGCCCGAAGCGGCCCGGTGGTCGAGCGCTCGCGCTGCGGCCAGAACCAGAGGGTGAGCCCGATCGCCACCGGCACCGCGCCCCAAACCAGCGCCCATGGGGTGAAGATGCTGCCCACGAACAGGATGGTGACGGCGATCGCGGCGAGCAGCGGCGCGATCGAGGGCGGCGGGCTTTTCTGGCGGTATTCCGGCGTCGCTTCCACGACCGATGTCACGAGCACTTCGCGGCGATCGACGGCTAGGCCGGTCATGACGGCGAGCGCCTGCTTCTGCGTCCACAAGGGCGTGAGGCTGTCGACCACGGGCGTGGCATCGAAATTATGCTGGGGCGGGGGCGAGGGTGCGGCCCATTCGAGGGTGGCGCCGCCCCAGGGGTTCGGGCCCGCCGCCCTGCCGCGGAAGTAGCTCCACGCGGCATTAGCGACGAACAGCACGCCGCCCGCGACCGCGATCGCCGACCCGATCGAGGCGACCATGTTGAGCGGGCCCCAGCCCATGCCCTCGCTATAGGTATAGATGCGGCGCGGCATCCCCTGGAGCCCCAGGATGTGCATCGGGAAGAAGCCGAGGTTGAAGCCGCCGACGATCAGCCAGAAGCTGATCTTGCCCAAGGTTTCCGACATCATCCGCCCGGTCGCCTTGGGATACCAATAGGTGAAGGCGCCGAAGAGCGGGAACATGGCGCCGCCGACGAGCACATAGTGGAAGTGGGCGACGACGAAATAGGTGTCGGTCACCTGCTGGTCGAGCGGGGCGGAGGCGGTCATCACGCCCGACAGGCCGCCGATCACGAAGGTGACGATGAAGGCGAGCACCCACAGGAGCGGCGTGTCGAAGCGGGGGCGGCCGGTTGCCAGCGTCGCGATCCAGCAGAAGATCTGAACGCCGGCGGGAAGCGCCACGGCCATGCTGGCGGCGGTGTAGAAGTCGTTTCCGAGCCGCGGCAGCCCGACCGCGAACATGTGGTGGACCCACAGGCCAAAGGCGAGCGCGGCGATGGCGAGCATCGACAGCACCACCGCGGCATGGCCGAACAGCGTGCGGCGGGAGAAGGTCTCGGCGATCACCGACACGAAGCCCGCGGCGGGCAGGAAGATGATGTAGACCTCCGGATGGCCGAACCACCAGAAGAGGTGCTGGAACAGCACCGGGTCGCCGCCGGCTGCGGCCGCGAAGAACTGGGTCGAGACGAGGCGGTCGGCGATCAGCATGCTGGTGACCATCATCACCGCCGGCAGCGCGAAGATCGTCATCAGCGAGGCGAGGAACATCGCCCAGACGAACAGCGGGATGCGCGCCAGCGTCATGCCGGGCGGGCGCATCTTGAGCACGGTGGCGGCGATGTTGACCGAGGCGGCGAGCGCCGCGACCTCGGTAAAGGTGATCATCTGCGCCCAGATGTCGGCACGGTGGCCGGGCGAATAGGCGGGGCCGGAGAGCGGCGGATATTCGAACCAGCCGAGATCGGGCGTGATGCCGAAGGCGTGCGGCACCCACAGCATCAGCACGCCGCCGAGATACAGCCAGTAGCTGAACGCCGCGAGCCGCGGGAAGGCGAGCGCGCGCTGGCCGAGCATCAGCGGCACCAGCCAGATCGCCATCGCCTCCATCACCGGCACCGACACCAGGAACAACATGGTCGAGCCGTGGAGCGAGAAGCTCTCGTTGTAGAGCTGCGGCGTCATCCGCTCCATGTCGGGCATGGCGAGCTGGAGCCGCATGTCGAGCGCGAGCATGCCGGCGAGGAACAGCAGCAGCACCACCGTGAGGATGTAGCGCGCGGCGATCCGCTTGTGATCGACCGTGGTCAGGAAGCCCCAGATGCCGGGCGCGTCGGCCCAGGAGACGTGCAGCGTGCGGAGTTCGACGGCGGGGGTGCGCGGGTCGCTCATTTCAGGTCCATCAGATAGCGCGACACCGCGTCCGCGTCGGCCGGCGAGAGGGCGACGGGGGGCATCATCGTGCCGGGCTTCACCGCCTGCGGCTGGGTGATCCAGCCCTGGACGGCACCGCGGCTCATGGTGAGGGTGCCGGCGGCGACCGAGCGGCGGCCGCCGAAATGGGTGAGGTCCGGCCCGGCGCGGCCGACCGCCTGGGTACCGCGGATCGCATGGCACATGGCGCACTGGCCGCGGGTGACGAGCTGGAGGCCGCGGGCGGCCGCCGGATCGGCGGGGGGCGTCGCAGGGCGACGCTGGCTCGCCAGCCAGCGTGCGAATTCCTCTGGTGTGTCGACCTTCACGTCGAGCGCCATGTGCGCGTGCTGGACGCCGCAGAACTCGGCGCACTGGCCGCGGAACCAGCCGGCGCGGGTGGGGGTGAGGTCGACGCGGTTGATGCGGCCGGGGATCAGATCGAGCTTCTGCGCGATGTTGGGGACCCAGAAGCTGTGGATCACGTCGGACGAGCCGAGCGCGACGCGCGTCGTCTGCCCGAGCGGGAGGTGGAGTTCGTTGGCGGTCTCGATCCAGGCGCCGGTGGCGGGATCGCGATATTGGATGCGCCACCACCATTGGTGGCCGGTGACGCGGACCTCCAGCGCGTCGCGGGCGCGGGCGCCGGCGATGGTGCGCTCGACCAGGAAGCTGCCGGTGATGAGGACGGTGAGGCCGACGACGATCAGCGCGGCCCAGGCGACCAGCCCGCGGGTGAGGCCGCGGTCGGCCGGGTTGATGCTGGGTTCGCCCGTCTCGCTCCGGCGGCGGCGCGCGTGCAGCAGGCCGATGCCGAGCCCGGCCAGCACCAGCAGGTACATGAAGCCGCACACCGCCATCATCAGCCAGAACAGCGAATGGATGCTTGCCGCCTGCTCGCCCGCGGGGGCGAGCGGCGACTGGAAGCCGCCCTCGCACGCCGAGAGCGCCAGCACCGGCGGCAGCAGCGCGAGCCTGCGCAGGCTCATGGCAGCACCGGCCCGGTCCAGTTGTCGCCTTGCGCCTCGCCGACCTGGTCGACGTCCTGGCGGCGGCGCTTCTCCGGCTTCAGCTGGGGAAGCGTGCGGACATAGGCGGTGATCTGCCAGAGCTGCTCGACGGGGATGCGCTCGCCGTAGCGGGCGTCGCCATGGCCCTGGGCGATGAAGCGATAGACCTGGTCGAGGTCGCTGCCATGCGCCCAGAGCCTGTCATTGAGGTTCAGCGCGCCCGCGGCATCGCTGCCGTGGCAGCTGCCGCAGCCGTACCAGGTGAAATAGCGACCCCCTTGCGCGACCTGATAGGCGTTGCGCTCGTAGCGGGCCGCACGCGGATCCTGCGCGCCCGTGGGTTCGGTCTGCGGCAGATCGGCGCCGACCGTGCGCGACTCCGCGCTGCACCCGGCCAGGGCAAGGGCGCACAAGACGATGAAGGACGAGGATCTGTTGCCCGGCACCAAACGAGCCTTGCCAATCCGGAAGAACCGGTCAAGCACACAGGTTGCTTGACCGGAAGTTGATTTCCGAAGGGCGACGCGATCAGGTGACGATCCGCACCGGCACCGCCTTTGCCGCGGGCGTCTTGGATTCCTGGTCGTGGTGGCTGAGCGGGATCAGCACGTTCATTTCCGGATAATAAGAGGCGACGCAGCCGCGCGGCAGCAGGAACGGGGTGACGGTGAGCCCCCCGACCTCGCGATGCACGCCGTCCCCCGCATCGGTCCGCAGCCCCACGACCTGGCCTTCCTCGAGCCCGGCCGCGGCGATCTCGTCCGGATGCATCAGCAGCACGTCGCGGGTGCCCTCGATCCCGCGCAGCCGGTCCGAATAGCCGTAGATGGTGGTGTTGAACTGGTCGTTGGAGCGCAGGGTCATCAGCCGGTAGCGGCCGGGCGCATCCTCGAACCCCGCGGCCGACAGGTGATCCGGCACGGTGAACTCGGCCTTGCCGCTCTCCGTCTTCCAGACGCGATCGCGCGCCGCATTGCCGCGGTAGAAGCCGCCGGGCGTGAACAGGCGCTCGTTGAATTGCGCGAACTCGTCGGGATAGGTCTGCTCGATCAGGTCGCGCACGCGACCATAGTCGGCGACCCACTCGTCCCACTGCACCTTGGGATTGGGAGGCAGCGTCGCCTTGGCGATGCCGGCGACGATCGCGATTTCGGAGAGCAGGTGCTCGCTCGCCGGCTTGTTGTGCGCGACCGAGCCATGGATGCAGCTGAGGCTGTCCTCCATCGTCACCGTCTGCGGCCCGCTCGCCTGTTCGTCGACCTCGGTGCGGCTGAGGCAGGGCAGCAGATAGGCGACCTGGCCGTTGATCAGGTGGCTGCGGTTGAGCTTGGTCGCGATCTGGACGGTAAGGCGCAGGCGCGTCCACGCCTCCTCCATCTTCTCGCGCTCGGGAATGGCGCGGACGAAGTTGCCGCCCAGGCCGATGAACGCCTTCACCTCGCCGCTCAGGATCTTTTCGCAGGATTCGACCGTGTTCATCCCCTTGTCGCGCGGGGGATCGAAGCCGAACAGCTCGGCGAGCTTGTCCAGCGGCACCAACTCGGGTTTTTCGGAGATGCCGACGGTGCGCTGGCCCTGGACGTTGGAATGGCCGCGGACGGGCGAGCAGCCGGTGCCCTCGCGGCCGATGTTGCCCTTCAGCAGCAGCAGGTTGACGATCATCGCCAGGTTTTCAAAGCCGTGCACCTGCTGGGTGAGGCCCATGCCGTACATGACGATGGTGTTCTTGGCCTCGACATAGACCTGGGCGGCCGCCTCCAGATCGGCGCGCGACAGGCCGGACTCGGCCTCGATCGCCTCCCAGCTCATGCCGGCGACATGCGCCTTCAGCGCCTCGAACCCGTCGGTGTGCTGTTCCAGGAAGTCGACGTCGAGGACGTGGCGCTGCTCCTCGGCCCAGAGCTTCTCCTCGGCCGCGAGGATGTGCTTGATGAGGCCGGTGATCGCCGCGATGTCGCCGCCGGCGCGCACCTGCAGATACTGGTGCGAGATCAGCGTCGGCTTCTTGAGGTGCAGCATCTCGGCCGGGCTCTGCGGATCGCGGAACACCTCCAGCCCGCGCTCGCGGATCGGGTTGAAGGTCACGATCTTCACCCCGCGCTCGACCGCTTCCTTGAGCGGGTGGAGCATGCGCGGGCTGTTGGTGCCGGTGTTCTGGCCGAAGAAGAAGATGGCGTCGCAATGGTGGAAGTCGCTCAGGACGCTGGTGCCCACCGGCACGCCGATCAGCTTCTTGAGCGCGACCGAGGTCGTCTCGTGGCACATGTTGGAGCTGTCGGGCAGGTTGTTGTGCCCATAGAGCCTGGCGAACAGCTGGAAGAGATAGGCGGTCTCCAGGCTGGCGCGGCCGGAGGTGTAGAAGACGGCCGCGCCGGGGTCGATCGCCCGAAGCTCGCGCCCGATGCCGTCGAACGCCTCCTGCCAGCTGCACGGCACATAGCTGTCGGTGGCCGCATCATAGCGCATCGGATGGGTGAGGCGGCCGAGCTGCTCGAGATCATGGTCGCGCCAGGTCTTGAGCTCGCTGACGCGGTGGCGGGCGAGCACCTGCGGCGTGCAGCGCCGGCTGGTGAGATCCCAGAGCGTGGCCTTGGCCCCGTTCTCGCAGAATTCAAAGCCGTGGGGGTGTGCGGGCTTGGTCCAGGCGCAGGATACGCACATGAAGCCGCCGGGCTTGTTCTGCCGCTCCAGCGTGCGCAGCGCACCGGGACGGTCGACCTCGCGCATCCACGTCTCGGTGATGCCGCGGACCGAGCCCCAGCCGCCTTCGGCACCCTTATAATGTACGGTGCCCTTCTTTTCCTCGTCCATCGGCGCAGCTCCTCCCCGCCCCGGCCGGGACGTGCCTTTGAGAAGGCACAACGCCCCGGCACCCGGAAAGGATGCAGCGCGATCACCCGGCCAGTTCGGCGAGGTCCGCAGGCGTGTTGATGTTGGGGATCGGCTGCGAAAGGGAAAGAACGGTGGCGCCCGCAGCCGCGCCCCAGCCGCGCAGCGAACGTCGCGGGTCGCTGGCGAGAAAGGCGTCGAGGGCGGGGGCGAGGGCGCTCGGCCACCAGCCGATCAGCGGCATGGCGTCGAGGAAGCTGGCGCCGCCGGGGGCCCGCAGCCGGGCGACCAGATCGTCCGGCAGCAGGGGCGTGTCGCAGCCGACGCTCACCACCCCGTCGAAACCTTGTACCTGCGCATGGGCGAGCGCGGCGGCGAGGCCGCCGAGCGGGCCGAGGCCGGGGGCGGGCCGGTCTGGCAGGTGCGGCAGATCGGGGAGAAGCGGCTCGCCACCGCAGACCGCCACTGCCGTGACCTGGGGGGCCAGCGCGCGGGCGGCATGGGCGATCAACGGCTCACCGCGGAGCGTCGCCAGCGCCTTGTTGGAGCCGAACCGGCGCGCCTGGCCGCCGGCAAGGATGGCGCCCAGGATCCTCACGGCGTGTCCGGCAGCAGCAGCATGGCGTCGGAGCGGGCAAGCACGATCAGCCGCAGCCCTGCGTCGCGCGCGCGGGCAATGGCGAGGCTGGTTGGCGCGGAGATCGTCACCAGCGTGGGGCAGTCGGCGAGCGCCGCCTTTTCAACCAGCTCATAGGAGCAGCGCGACGACAGCAGCGCAAAGCCGCCCTCCCAGCGAAGCCCCTTGCGCAGCATTGCGCCGATCAGCTTGTCGAAGGCGGTGTGGCGGCCGACGTCCTCCCGCACGAGCCTCACGGCGCCGACCGCGCTGACCAGCGCTGCGGCATGCACCGCGCCGGTCGCGCGATTGAGCGGCTGGTGATCGCGCAACGCCTCCAGCGCGGCGAAGATCGCGGTTTCGGCCGGGGCGGGGGCGGTGGGCACGCGGCGGAGCGGCCGGATCGCCTGTTCGAGATTCTCGATCCCGCACAGGCCGCAGCTCGATTCGGACACGCGGTGGCGCACCCGCTCGACGACCGCCGCAGCCCGGGACGGAGCGAGCGTCACGCGCAGCACCAGGCCCGCGTCGGCCGGGTGGCAGTCGATGTCGACGATTTCGTCCGCCCGCCCGATCAGCCGTTCGGAAAGCGCGAAGCCCGTGGCGAAATCGGCGAGGTCGGCAGGCGTCGCCATCACGACCGCATAGCCGAGGCCGTTGAACTCGATCGCGAGCGGGCGTTCCAGGGCGACCGGGCGCTCGACCGCCACGCGGCTGCCGTCGGCGCGGACACAGACCAGGGTCTCCACGACCGAACGGCCGGTTTCGGCAAGCTCCTGGGTCACGCGGCGTTTCCTTGGGCGGTGGATCGAATGCTGTTGGACGAGCACCACCGGGCGCACAAGCCGGGTATAACCGTAATTCGGGCTGGCCAGGGTACCGAGCGATGCGCCAGACGTCGCAAGGACAAAGCAGGAAGTGCGCATGCCGCTGGAAGAAGAGTCGTCCGCCCCGGTCCCTTGCGCGGCCGATTTGAGCTTCGATGCCGCGCAGGCGCTGCTGGCGGCGGGGGCCGTGCCGCTTGGCACCGAGCGGGTGCCGCTGCGCAAGGCCGGGCGGCGGGTGCTGGCCGAGCCGGTAGTCGCCGCGTTCGATTCGCCGCGCCGGGACACGGCGGCGATGGACGGCGTGGCGGTGCGCGAGGCGGATCTGGCGAACGGCACGCGGCGCCTGGCGGTGGCGGGAGCGGCCTATCCGGGCACCCCCTTCACCGGAACGGCGGAGGGCGCGGCGGTGCGGGTGACGACCGGGGCGGCGCTGCCGGCCGGGACCGACCGGGTGGTGCCGGTGGAGTTGCTGGCGCAAGCGGAGGGGTGCGTGGTGCTGCCGGAGCGACTGCCGGACAAGCGCCATGTCCGCCCGCGCGCGTCCGACTTTGCCGCGGGCGTCCCGGTGCTGGCGGCCGGACGCATCCTCGACCCGCGCGCGCTGGTGGTAGCAGCCGCAGCGGACGCGGCGGAGGTGGTCGTGTGGCGGCGCCCGCGCGTGCACGTGATCGCAAGCGGCGACGAGCTGGTGCCCCCGGGCCAAGCGGCGGCTGGGAACGGGCTGCTCCCCGACAGCCTCTCGGAGGCCCTCCAGCTGCTGGTGCGGCAATGGGGCGGCCAGCCCGGCGGCGCGACCCGCGTGCCCGACGATGCCGGCGCGATCACGGCCGCGGCGCAGGCGGCGCTGGCGGACTGCGACATTCTGGTGATGGCGGGCGGCGCGTCGCGCGGCGAGCGCGACCTCGCCCGCGCCGGTCTCAAGCCGCTGGGGCTGGAGACGGACTTCGCCGGCGTGGCGATGAAGCCCGGCAAGCCCGTGTGGCACGGCCGGGTGGGGGCGAAGCAGGTGCTGGGCCTGCCCGGCAATCCGACCGCGGCGATGACGGTCGCACGACTGTTCCTGGTGCCGCTGCTGACGGCGCTGGAAGGGCGGGGCTTTGCCGCCGGGCTCGACTGGCAGCCGCTGCCGCTCGCGGCGCCGGCCGAGGCGGGCGGATCGCGTGAGGCGTTCCTGTGCGCGGCGCGAACCTCAGGAGGCGTCACCATCCTCGATCGCCAGTCGGCGGCGTCGGAGGCGATGCTGGGATTGGCCGACCTGCTGGTGCGGCGGGCGGCGGGGGCACCGGCGCACCAGCAGGTCGGCCAATCC